>CANHRS010000030.1 GCA_947463445.1 Flavobacteriia bacterium
GCTTACTTTTAAAAATCAGGAATCAACGTAGTAAAATCAATACTTCTAGGATGTAAATCGATTAATTTCTATTTTTATCGGACAGTAGTGATTACTTATATTACTAATTATAATTTCAAATTATTCCATTGGTCAAAAAAAAAGATGTTGGAGGAATATTATTGACTATATTTAATTCTAAAAATGAAAGTATTCTAATTGATACCATTAAGGTCACTTCGCTCAATCAGAAAAATAAAAATATAAGTTACGATACTACTTTTTTCAATGCAAATGAAATATACAAATTTCTATCACCAGGTATTTACACAATAAAAATTCAAATAAAGAATTCGCCTATTATATTGATAAAAAACGTTATGGTAAAAAGTGATATATTAAAAGTTATCAATGAGTTAAACATCGAAAGTATAAACAAAAAACGAAAAAAGTATTTACTTAAATACAAAGAACCTAAGTCTATTTGTAAAGGAAAATCTCATTAAAAAAGCCACAATCACTTGTGGCTTTACTAATTATTAAATCAATATCTAATTCGTAAGAAATTTGAAATTTTTCGAGGCGTTAAGAAATTAAGACCGCAGTTTACTTTAGTAAATGAGAATAGGAAGTCTCAGCGTAGCTAATTTTAATTTCGCTGTCGAACGAAGAAAAAAAATAAATTGATTACGAATTACGAATTAATTGCTTTGATTCCTGGTAATTCGATGCCTTCAAGATATTCCAGCATAGCACCTCCACCTGTAGAAACATAACTCACTTTATCCGCCAAATTAAATTTATTAATTGCAGCAACTGAATCACCTCCACCAATCAATGAAAATGCACCGTGAGCAGTCGCTTCTACAATTGCATTTGCAACATCTTTTGTTCCTTGTTGGAAGTTTTCCATTTCAAAAACACCCATTGGTCCATTCCATAAAATCAATTTGGAATTTTTAATTATCTCTGCACAATCCAATGAAGTTTGTGGCCCTGAATCTAACCCCATCCAACCTGTTTCTATTTCTCCTGAAAGAACTGTTTTTCTATTTGCATCATTTGAAAAAGTATCTGCAACAATAGCGTCCACTGGCACATAAATGTTTACACCTTTTTCTTTTGCTTCTAAAATAATTTTACGCGCAACATCTAAATAGTCGTCTTCTACTAATGAACCACCAACATTACCACCTTTAGCTTTCACAAAGGTAAACGCCATTCCCCCGCCAACGATAAGGTTATCCACTTTATCTAATAAACGTTCGATGATAGTAATTTTCGAAGAAACTTTTGCACCACCAACAATAGCAGTTAATGGTTTATCATTACTATTTAACACACGGTCCACACTTTTTATTTCAGCCTCTAATAAATATCCAAACATTTTTGCATTTGGGAAGAATTTTGCAATAATCGCAGTACTCGCATGCGCTCTATGTGCTGTACCGAAAGCATCATTTACATATACATCCCCGTGTTTTGCTAATTCTTGCGCAAAACTTTCTGTTCCTGCTGTTTCTTGTTTATAAAAACGTAAATTTTCTAATAACAAAACTTCTCCAGCTTTTAGGTTTGAACTTAACGCTAATGCATTTTCACCAATACAATCTGATGCATATTTAACATCAACACCTAATAATTTACTCGTATGTGCAACAATATGTTTTAAAGAGTATTTATCTTCAAATCCTTCTTTAGGTCTTCCTAAATGGGACATCAACACAACGCTACCACCAGTTTTTAAAATATGTTGAATTGTTGGTAATGCAGCACGAATGCGTGTGTCATCTGTAATTTCTAGTGTTTCTTTATCTAAAGGAACATTAAAATCAACACGGATTAACGCACGTTTTCCGTCGAAATTGTAAGAATGAATATCAGCCATTATAATTTATTTTTTTGAAAATGCAAAAGTATAAAAGTTGTTTAATTAAATAGAATTTAACCCATTTAATATTTGTATTTACGCTGAAAAACATTGCATTTTTTAATTCTTCAAAATTTCAAATTTTCAAATTAATTAATTGTTTTATCTTTGTGTAAAACCGAACAAAAATGATTGAAATTCCAAAAACATACGAGCCTACAAAAGCAGAAAATAAATGGTATCCATATTGGTTAAGTAAAGGATATTTTCATTCCACACCAGATGAAAGAGAAGCATATACTGTGGTAATTCCACCTCCAAATGTAACTGGAGTATTGCACATGGGACACATGTTAAATAATACTATTCAAGATGTGTTAGTACGAAAAGCACGAATGGAAGGAAAAAATGTATGTTGGGTTCCAGGAACGGATCATGCATCCATAGCAACAGAAGCGAAAGTAGTTCAAAAATTACGTAAAGAAGGAATTAAAAAATCAGACTTAACGCGTGATGAATTCATGGTTCATGCCTATGAATGGAAAGATAAGCATGGAGGTATCATCTTAGAACAACTAAAGAAATTAGGTGCTTCTTGCGATTGGGAACGTACAGTATTTACAATGGACAAAGAATACTCAGAATCTGTTTTTGATACTTTCATTGATTTATATAAAAAAGGAAAAATTTACCGTGGTGTTCGCATGGTCAATTGGGATCCAGAAGCGACCACAGCACTTTCCGATGAAGAGGTTATTTACAAGGAAGTCAATTCTAAATTATTTCACATACGTTACAAGGTTGCTGACTCAGAAGATAAATGGGTTACGATTGCAACGACAAGACCTGAAACTATTTTAGGAGATACTGCAATTTGTGTGAATCCAAATGATGCTAGATATTATTTGTTACATGGTAAAGAGGTAATCGTTCCGCTTACTAATCGTAGAATTCCAATTATTGCAGATGAATATGTAGAAATGGATTTTGGAACAGGATGCTTAAAAGTAACACCTGCCCATGATATTAATGATTATGAATTAGGTAAAAAATACAATTTAGAAACCATTGATATTTTTACGGATCATGGTAAACTCAATCAAAATGGGTTACAATATGCAGGTAAAGATCGTTTTGAGGTTCGTAAAGAGATTGCAAAAGAATTAGACGAAAAGGGGTATATGGTAAAAGTAGAAGACCATATCAACAAAATTGGATATTCAGAAAGAACAGACGCTGTTATTGAACCAAAATTATCCTTGCAATGGTTTGTATCAATGAAAGAATTGTCGCAACCTGCATTAGATAATGTAATGAATGGAAACATTGCGTTTCATCCTGAAAAGTTTAAAAACACCTACCGTCATTGGTTGGAAAATGTAAAAGATTGGTGTATTTCTCGTCAATTATGGTGGGGTCATCGAATTCCAGCTTGGTATTTTGGATCCAATCCTGAAGATTATGTAGTTGCAAAAACAGAAGAGGAAGCAATAATTCTAGCAAGCGAAAAAACGGGCAGATCAATTACTGCTTCTCAGTTGAAACAAGATGAAGATGTATTAGATACCTGGTTTTCTAGTTGGTTGTGGCCTATTTCCGTTTTTAATGGAATTACTCAACCAAACAATGAAGAAATAAAATACTACTACCCTACCAATGATTTGGTAACAGCTCCTGAAATTATGTTTTTCTGGGTAGCAAGAATGATCATTGCTGGATATGAGTATATGGAAGAATTGCCGTTTAAAAATGTATATTACACAGGAATAGTTCGTGACAAATTAGGACGTAAAATGTCTAAATCTTTGGGGAATTCTCCGGATCCTTTAGACTTAATTGAAAAATTTGGAGCAGATGGAGTTCGTGTTGGTATTTTAATTTCCTCTCCTGCAGGAAATGATTTACCTTTTGATACGAGCCAATGCGAACAAGGTAGAAATTTTGCGAATAAAATCTGGAATGCTTTCCGCTTGATAACCTCTTGGGAAGTGATGGATTTAGAGCAACCAAAGGCTTCAATTAAAGGAATTGAATGGTTTGATGCGAAATTAAATCAAGAATTGGCTGAAATTGACATCTTATTTAAGAAGTTTAAAATTTCTGAAGCTTTAATGGCAACCTACAAATTGGTTTGGGATGATTTCTGTTCTTGGTATTTAGAAATTATTAAACCAGGTTACCAACAACCAATTGATCGTATCACTTTAGAAGCAACACTTGGTTTCTTTGAAAAGATATTAAAAATTATTCAACCTTTCACACCTTTTATTGCAGAAGAAATTTGGCATTTAATTCGCGAACGACAAGAAGGGGATGATATAGTGATTGCTAATTGGCCACAAGTAAGAGAATATAACCCTGAAATATTAGCTCAATTTAAAGTTGCTGAAGAAGTAATTACAAATATTCGTAATATTCGTAAAGAAAATAACATTGCTACTAAGGTGAAAATGGATTTGTTCATGAAACAAAATCAAAAAATTACCTCTGATTTTGATTCTGTGATTGTAAAAATGGGTAATTTAAGTCAATTAGAATATTCCAAAGAAAAAATAGCAAATGCATATTCCTTTTTAGTTCATTCTAATGAATTTTTCATCCCGTTTGGTGACTCAGTGGATGTTGAAAGTGAACGTAAAAAAATTGAAGAAGAATTAGAATACACAAAAGGCTTTTTACAGATCGTTCAAAATAAACTTACAAATGAAAAATTTGTTTCAGGTGCACCAGAAACTGTTGTAGCCAATGAAAAAAAGAAAGAAGCAGATGCTTTACATAAAATCTCAATTTTAGAAGATAAATTAGCTAGTTTTGTTGATTAATAATGAATAAACATTTATCCATGTTAAAAAAAATCCTTCTGATTGTTTTTGTAATACTATCATTTTCATTGCACGCAATCACTATTGACTATTCGTTAAGAATGCCTAAACCACAAAATCACTATTTTGAGGTTGAAATGAAACTAACAAAAGTTTCAAGCAAATTTATAGATGTGAAAATGCCTGTTTGGGCACCTGGATCCTATATGATTCGAGAATTTTCAAAAAACGTAAATCTCGTAGTCGCAAAAGATGAACTTGGAACTAATTTAATCATTAGTAAAATTTCTAAAAACACATGGCGAATCCAAACAAAAGGTATCAAAGAAGTTAAAATTAATTATGAAGTTTATGCTTTTGAATTATCTGCTCGCTCTAGCTTTTTAGATCAAAGTCATGGATTTGTAAGTGGTTCATCCATTTTTATGTATGTGGATGGAGAAAAAGAAACAAGCGGAAAATTAGATATTTATCCACATGAAGATTTTAATGTAATATCAACATCACTACCAAAACCTAGAGATTCTATCCGTTTCGAAAATGCTAAGACCTATGCTTTTACGAATTTTGACCACTTAGTAGATTGTCCTATTGAAATTGGTAATCAAGATGTTTTTGAATTTACAGCTGCAGGAGTAAAACACAATGTTGCAATCTATGGTGTAGGGAATTACGATATTGAAAAACTGAAAAAAGACATGAAGAAAATCGTTGAAACTACAACTTCAGTCATTGGTGAAAATCCTAATAAAATATACACATTCATTATTCACAATGTAACAGATGGTCAAGGTGGATTAGAACATATGAACTCAGCAACGTTAAGCGTAGATAGATGGGGATATCAAGGTAAGCAATATATTGATTTTTTATCTTTAGTTGCACATGAATACTTTCATTTATGGAATGTAAAACGCATTAGACCAATTGAACTTGGACCTTTCAATTATGATCAAGAAAATTACACAACTTTACTTTGGGTAATGGAGGGATTTACAAGTTATTATGACGAGTTATTACTGCGTAGAGCTGGATATTTGAGCGAACAAGAATATTTACAAAAATTAAATTCTATTCTAAATTATGTAGAAGGTTCTGAAGGTTCTCGAGTTCAACCTGTTGCACATGCAAGTTTTGATGCTTGGATAAAGGGATATCGTCCAAACGAAAATTCTAGTAACACGACTATGACCTATTACTCAAGAGGTCAATTAATTGGTTCTTTATTAGATGCTAAAATTATCGCAAAATTTGAAGGAAATAAAAGCTTAGACGATTTCATGCGAACATTGTATTACAAGTTATATAAAAACAAAGATCGTGGATTCACAGAACAAGAATTTGAACAAACACTTTCAACCTTTATGCGAGAAGATATGCATGATTTTTTGGCTAAGTACGTATACGATACAAACGTACCTGATTATGCGGAAATATTTAACTTAATAGGTGTAAACGTTGAATATACGGGAGTTAAAAAAGCGTATTTTGGCATGAGTTACTCTAAAGAGGGAACTCCAACTGTAAAAACAATTCGTACGAATACAGAAGCTGAAAATGCAGGAGTAAGTGTACATGATGAAATAATTGGATTTAATGGATTTAGAATTGATGGACCTTCTTTAGAAGCAAGTTTAGCGGCTTTAAAAACGGGCGACTCTTTCAATTTGTTGGTATCAAGAGATCAAATAATTATGGAAATACCATGTAAAATGGGTGAAATAGAAATACCAAATTTTAAATTATCTATCAATAATTCGAGTACAAACTCACAACTATGTAGTTATTGGCTAAGATCTATTTCAAAATAATTATGAAAAAATTTTACAAGTTTTTATTAAACTCGCTACCTCGTCCAATCTTGATTAGATTGAGTTATATTTTCCGATTATTTGCACCGATGTTATACAAAGGTAATAAAGTAGAATGTCCAGTTTGTCAAAAAGAATTCAGTAAATTTTTGTCCTATGGTTCTGACATTGCTCATAGAGAAAATGTTTTATGTCCTTATGATTTGACTTTAGAAAGACACCGATTAATGTGGTTGTATTTAAAAAATGAAACAAACTTCTTTACTACACAAAAATTAAAAGTTTTGCATATTGCACCTGAACAATGTTTTCATACATTATTTAAAAAGCAGTCTAATCTAGACTATTTAACGGGTGATTTATTATCTCCAATTGCAGATATTCATTTTGATTTACATAATATACCATTAGAAGAAAATCGTTTTGATGTAGTTATTTGTAACCATGTGCTGGAACATGTAGAGGATGCAAAACAATGTATGTCCGAGTTATTCCGTGTTTTAAAGCCTGGAGGGTTTGGAATCATGCAAGTTCCACAAGATAGAACTCGCACTGTAACGTATGAAGATACGACAATTACTAGTCCTGAAGAGCGTGAAAAACATTTTTGGCAATATGACCACGTTCGTTTATTTGGATTAGATTATCCGGATTGGTTAAGACGTGTTGGATTTGAGGTGACGGAATATGATCCAAAACAATATTTTTCAAATGAAACGATTGAACGTTACAGATTGATACCAGAGGAGGTGTTGTATGTAGCAAAAAAGTCTTCGACAGCCTCAGTCTCAGTCTGAAGAATAGCGTTTCGACTCCGCTCAATCAGACATTAAAACTTATTAATTAAAGATATGAAATATTACAACAACATTTTAGAGACAATTGGGAATACTCCACTTGTTAAATTAAACGTATTAACAAAAGATGTAAAAGCGTTAGTTTTAGCTAAAGTAGAAACTACGAATCCTGGTAATTCTGTTAAAGACCGGATGGCTGTTAAAATGATTGAAGATGCTGAGAAGTCAGGACTTCTTAAACCTGGAGGAACAATTATTGAAGGTACATCTGGAAACACTGGTATGGGTTTAGCATTAGGCGCGATTATTAAAGGATATAAATTAATTTGTGTATTAAATGATAAACAATCCAAAGAAAAAATGGATATACTTCGTGCAGTTGGTGCAGAAGTAGTTGTTTGTCCAACGGCTGTTGAACCAGAAGACCCACGTTCGTATTATCAAGTTTCTAGAAGATTAGCATCAGAAATACAAAATTCTTGGTATGTTAATCAATACGATAATTTATCCAATCGTACAGCACACTACGAACAAACTGGTCCTGAAATTTGGGAACAAACAGAAGGGAAAATCACTCATTTTGTAGTTGGTGTAGGTACAGGAGGAACAATTTCAGGAATTGGTAAATATTTGAAAGAAAAAAATCCAAACATTAAAATTTGGGGCATAGATACATATGGTTCTGTATTTAAAAAATACCATGAAACCGGAATTTTTGATAAAAATGAGATTTATCCTTACATCACGGAAGGTATTGGTGAAGATATTTTGCCTGCTAATGTTGATTTTTCTGTAATTGATCATTTTGAGAAAGTAACAGATAAAGACGCAGCGGTTTATACGCGTCGCTTGGCTCGTGAAGAAGGAATTTTTGTAGGTAACTCTGCAGGTTCAGCAATTAAAGGATTACTTCAAAAGTCTAGTGAATTAACTGAAGATGATGTAGTAGTTGTATTATTCCACGACCATGGATCGCGTTATGTAGGAAAAATGTTTAACGATGATTGGATGCGTGAACGTGGATTCTTAGAAGAAAAACATACCACTGCAGGTGATTTAATTCAAGAACATGCTGACAAATCATTAGTTGCAGTATATGCTGAGGAATTAGTTTCACATGCTGTTGCTAAAATGCGTAAATTCTCTATTTCGCAAATTCCAGTGATGAAGGATGATATGTTTGTGGGATCATTAAATGATGCACATACCTACCAATTATTAATTGAAAATCCGGATATGATTAATGCACCGATTTCATCGATTATGCAAAAACCTTTTCCAATCGTTACAGAGAACACAAGCATCGAAGATGTTTCCAAATTGATTAATAAAGATACACCAGCTGTTCTCGTAGAGTTAGCTAAAGGTGGACATCATATTGTTACACGTCAAGATGTTATAAATTCATTTGCATAAATGGATTTTACTGACCAAATAAATGAAACAATCCTCTTAGATGTAATGCCTAAGAGGATTGTTTCGTTAGTACCATCTCAAACCGAATTTTTATTTGATATAGGTTTAGATAAAGAAGTAGTTGGGATAACTAAATTTTGTATTCACCCTCCTGACTGGTTAAAAACAAAAACAATTGTAGGAGGTACAAAAAATGTAGATATTGAAAAAGTCAGAAGTTTAAAACCGGATTTAATTATTGGGAATAAAGAAGAAAATACCAAAGAAGATATAGAAGCATTACGCGAAATTGCACCCGTTTGGATGAGTGATATTTTTAATTTAGAAGATGCGCTGGAAATGATGGATTTAATTGGTAGAATGGTAGGAAAACATGAAGAGACACGTGAATTAGTTGCTAGTATTAAAGTACAGTTTGAATCATTTAAACCTTTAATCTCAAAACTTTCAGTTCTGTATTTAATTTGGCGTAAGCCATATTTAGGAGTTGCTAGTAATACCTTTATTGATGACATGTTAAAACGATGTGGTTATAATAATACACTTTCAGATCAAACACGTTATCCCATTTTAGAAGATTTAAGCGAACTCAATCCAGATGTACTATTTTTAAGTTCTGAACCGTACCCATTTAAAGAAAAACATATTCAGGAATTACATAAAATTTTTCCAAATGCAAAAATAAAATTTGTAGATGGAGAACTTTTCTCTTGGTATGGTTCACGATTACAAAAAAGTGTGGAATATTTTCGTAGAATTTGTAACGAAATTAGTAGTGACCTAAAATGAAACAAATTCTTAGATCCGCAATTTACGATCACTTTTCCTTGACTCCAACTGAACAACAAGCAAATACGATTGTTAATTTAGTGAATTTTACTTTGGAAGGAGCGCGTTATCCTACTTTCATTTTGAGCGGTTATGCAGGAACAGGAAAAACAACATTAGTAGGGGCTTATATTCAAGCAATGACCGAGTTGAAGTTAAAAACCTTTTTGATGGCACCAACTGGTCGGGCTGCAAAAGTATTATCTTCTCGTGCTAAAAAACAAGTACTTACCATTCATAAAAAAATATACCGAAAACAAACGCAAGCAGGAGGTGTCATACAATTAGTAGTTAGTCCAAATCTTCATAAACATACTGTATTTATTGTAGATGAAGCTTCAATGATTGGTGAACATAGTTTAAGTAACGATGGTGGTGGCGTTACCCGAAATCTACTTTCCGATTTAATGGAATTCGTATTTTCTAGTGAAGGTTGTAAACTTATATTTGTTGGAGATGAAGGTCAGCTTCCGCCTGTTGGTAGTGACTACTCCCCTGCTCTAGATAAACACTATTTACAAGCTAATTTTTTCTCAATTCAACTAAGTGAATCAAGACTAACAGAAGTTGTACGACAATCTCTTGAATCAGATATTCTATTGAATGCAAGTAAACTTCGTAATTACCAAGGAGAGAGATTTCCAGTAATCGAAATTACCGGACAAAAAGACGTCTTGCGTTTACAAGGAGACGAATTACAGGATGAATTAGAACGTGCCTATTCAGATTATAGTTTTGATGATGTAATGATAATTACAAAGTCAAATAAACGTGCTAACTTGTACAATCAAAACGTGCGAAATCGGATTTTGTATCGAGAAGAGGAATTGTGTGGTGGCGATAGATTAATGGTAGTTCGTAACAATTATTTTTGGCTAGAGGAAAGTTCAGAAGCTGGATTCATTGCGAATGGTGAAATGTTAAAGTTAAATCGAATATTACGTCAAGAAACATTATATGGTTTTACGTTTGTTACTGCGCGAGTAGAACTTATCGATTATCCAAACGTTGGTGATTTTGAAGTTATTTTAATGCTAGAAACATTGAATATCGAAACACCAAATTTACCACGTAGTGAAATGAAGAAGTTATTCTTTGCACTCGAACAAGAATATGCGTATGAACGGAATCAAAAGAAGCGCTATGAATTGATTACTAAAAACCCATATTTCAATGCATTGCAAGTCAAATATGCGTATGCTGTTACCTGTCATAAATCACAAGGTGGACAATGGCCTGTTGTATTTTTAGACCATGATTATTTGACTGAAGAAATGTTGGATCAGCCATTTTTCCGTTGGTTATACACCGGATTTACGAGAGCAAGTGAAAAGTTGTATTTAGTTAATTTTCACAAAGAGTTTTTTGGAAAATATTAAATTTATTATGGCAATAAGTCCTTCAGTTTAAAACTAGTTTTTCCGACATAAATCTTTGCCTTATCCACTTCCGTATTCAAACGATCTAATACAATTTTAGCTGTTTGTTGGTCCAAGTATTCACCAGCAAGTATATTTAATTCTTGACGCATTTTCTTTAAAATAAATGCGGATCTATAGGCACTCAAAATATCATTTTTAGTAAAATTAAATTTATTCATTGCTGCAATTATTGTTGCATTTTTGATGTCTAGGTTACTTGCAACAGGATCAGTAAATGAATTTACTTCAAAAGTGATACTATTTTTTGTTTTAATGATTAATTCTGTTTTACGTAGTCTGACAAATGAAGAATCCATCCGTGAATCAGTCCTTGCCTCAGGTGTACTACCCGGATAAGCTGACAACTCCCCTACTTTTGGAGATTTAACTGTTTTGAAACCATTCCACATACCAACACCATTTCCTTTGGCTTGTATATATATCGGTATTTTTTTATTTAACATAGATTCAAAAAACTGTTTTACAGCTACACTATCCTCCTTGGTAATCAATTGTTTGTCAAGTGTATATTTATCTGATTCAAATGCATCTTCTAATTTAATTTGTAATCTAGCATCATAGGAAGGTTCAGCGTCAGTCAAATGTATATGCAACATAACTTCGTCGGCTTGTTTGGACAAACAGGAATATGGTATTGATAACAAACGTACTTCAAAGGTGTCAGATACTTGACTTTCTGGAAATTGAAACTCTTGCGTCAACATATCAAATGTAGAAGAATCACTAAATGTATACACCCCATTTTTATAGGAGAATTTAGCCCAATTAACTCCCATCAGACTATTATAATAATTTAATTTCAATTGGTATTCTGCTAATATTTTTTGAGCATTTTGTTTCTCAAATTTTAAATTTTTTATGTTCGTCATATATGATTTATATTTTTCATTTTCAGAAACAAGACGATCTTGAACGATAGATCTACTGTCTCGTTGAGAATCTGTTTTTGGTTTAATATCTACCGACTTTTTAGGGTCTATAATTTCATTTGGTCTTGCTGTCCTAGATTGTTTTAAAGCCTTTTTACCCTTACGTGATAATTTATTTTTAGTGTTAATTGGTGTAAATCCAAAATCATTGTATTCTAATTCTATTTTACGAATTTCTTTCGCTGTTTCTGATTTTTTCTTCTCGTAAAAACTTATCCAATAATCAAAACCTCGTTTACCAGAAATCATTTCATTTAATTTATGAATTTTCACAAATTCCAATTCATGAATAACACTCTGAAAAGTCGCGCCGTCTGAAAAAGAAGAGTCTGGTGACAAAAAACGAGTATTACCTGAACCAAATAGATGGTAAGAAACTCCTTTCTTTTCAATTACTACAGTAGTTTGTTTCTTTGAATTATAGCCCCAAACATCAAAATGTAAATTAGTAATCTTATTTTTACCTACAGTTGCTAAACGATTAGAAGTAGCTCTTTTTGGTTCGATATTGTGAACTCCTTTTTCAACTTCACTAATTTTTATTTGGTATGGAAATAAACCGACAGCTTTTGGCATTCCTTTATTCCACCTACCTTGCTCATCTCTTTCACGTTCGTCCAACAAACCTGTAGTATTACTTCCATCACCGGCAGCAACTAAAATATTAATAAATGTTTCAGCCTCTCCTCCTAGAGATTTATAAATGTAATAAGCACGATTTTCCACATAACTATTGATCGCATAATTAATCGCTTCTAAGGTATTTAATTGATCACTTTGTGTTAGAAAATGGAAAGAGTTAGCCATATCTCTCTTTTCTTCAAAACTTAATACAGGGTCTAATAAGTTATAGATTTTTTTGTGCGGATACTCTTTACCATTATCATCTTCTTTTACAGCCGAACGGGGAAGTTTTTGTAAAAGTAAATTCTCAAAATTTTGTAATTTAGTTTGATAAATAGCTATTTCTTCTTCATTATCAAAACGTTTTGCTAGTAATATTTTATTTAATTCCATTAAAGCCATTTTATTGGCAGCCTCTGCAATTAATCCTTTTGGAGATTTAACAATCTCAGAAGTACGAATAAATAATAAGTTTGGATTATTAATAATGATGGATTCTATAGAATCATAATTTATATCACCACTTGCGAAAGTTATTTGTGGTCCTTTGTATTCGATATAGCGACCGATATTCTTCTCTAAAATTGGACTTTTTCTTACAATGTGAAAGAAATATGCTTTTTCTTCAGCTGTTAACTTACTGTTTTCTTGAGTATAAGAAAAGAAAGAAAGAAAGAATAAAAATAGACTGCAAATAATTCTGTTCATATTTTTGTTTATTAAAACTAACTTACAAAAATAGAGAATATTATATGGGGTAAAACGGAGTATTCAATTACATTTAAACAATGTATTCTGAATAATCATCTACATTTTGAAATTAAGACTGGTTGTTTTTTAATACGGATTCGCGGAAACAAAGATTCCACATATTTTTTACGATTTTTAGCAATACTGACATAGCTATATGTGTCATAAATATCTATCACCCCTAATTCTTCTTTTTGAATCTCTGTTTCTTGTAAAAAGAAACCAACCACATCTAACTTTCGAATCTTATGTTTTCTACCTGCAGACAAATAATACGTAACCCATTGTGCTTCATTAAATTCACCTACAGCTTCTGGCGCTTTTATTAATTCAATTGAAAATGTATTTACATATGGTGGTAAAGGTTCCTCTTCCGATTGAATCAAATATACACTTCCATCTTTTTTCATTCGCGCAGTCCTACCGTTGCGATGTGTAAAATCTTGAATGGTATGGGGATACTGATAATGAAAAACTGCTTCAATTTCAGGGATATCAATTCCTCTTGCTGCTAAATCTGTACATACCAAACAATTCGCTGAACCATTTCTAAATTTCACTAATGCTCTTTCGCGATCTATTTGTTCCATTCCTCCATGAAAAAGAACATTGGATTTACCATATTCATTTAAATGTTGTGAAATTCGTTCCGCAGCTTCTCGGAAAGAACAAAAAATTAAGACAGGACCGAAATTCTTGGAAGCCAAAAACGAAACCAATGCAAATAATTTATCATGACCAACAGCTTCTACACAGTAATAACGTAAGTTTGGGCGTTCTTCTTGAATGAAATTATTTGTAGTAAATGTAAATTCATTCAAAAAATCTGGTAAAGTTTCAATTTCAGTCGCACTTATTAATTGAATAGATTTTAATGTATTTGTGTAGGTATAAATCTGACTAATCTCATTTAAAAAACCCATTTCCAAGGTTTTATCATATTCGTCAATCACCAAATGCGAAAATCCAGCTAAACCAATAGTACCTCTTTTTAAGTGGTCTAAAATTCTACCAGGTGTTGCGATCACTACTTGCGGATATTCTTGTAGTTGAAGACTTTCATTTTTTACTGAATGTCCACCATAACATAAAACTGTTTTTCTTCCGGTTTTTAAAGAAGCATAATTTTTTGCCACTTGTCCAGCTAATTCACGTGTTGGGCACAAAATTAATACTTGTCCATTAAACACATCTTTTTGTAATTGTACTTCAAGTTGCACACAAAATGCTAAGGTTTTTCCACTACCTGTATTGGCTAATAATATTGAAAAAGGAGCATCATTTTCCCAATACGCAGTTTGCATATTTGTAGGATGTTCTAACCCAGTTTTTGAGAAAATAGTATTTACAAGCATGGAAGTTAATTCAATTAAAGAAGTATTTTATTTATTTCCTTTTTCGAAATCCGAAATAAATTGTGCTAATCCACTATCTGTTAATGGATGTTTTGTTAAAGCTTTCAATGCAGACAAAGGAACAGTTACTACATCTGCTCCGATTTCAGCGCACGAAATAATATGCATTGGATTACGAATAGAGGCTGCTAATATTTGTGTTTCAAAACCATAATTATCAAAAATCATTCTGATTTGAGCTACTAGCGCAATTCCATCGGAAGAGATATCATCTAAACGTCCAACAAATGGAGAAACATACGTTGCACCAGCTTTAGCTGCCAATAGCGCTTGTCCTGCGGAAAAGACTAATGTACAATTGGTTTTAATACCTTTTTCTGACAAGTATTTAATCGCTTTAATACCTTCTGAAATCATTGGTATTTTTATAACGATGTTAGGATGTAATTCAGCTAATATTTCAGCTTCAGCTATCATAGACTTTACATCTAAACCTATCACTTCTGCGCTAACATCTCCATCTACAAGATTGCAAATATCTACGTAATGCTTTAATATATTGTTATTTCCTGTAATTCCTTCCTTAGCCATTAAAGTAGGATTTGTAGTTACTCCATCTAAAATTCCAAGTTCATTTGCTTCATGAATCTCTTTTAGATTTGCTGTGTCGATAAAAAATTTCATAGATAAAAATAGAAGGCACAAAAAAAGGGTAAGCTACTTTTATCGCACCGCTCAACCTCTTACCTTTGCTACGTTCCCGTCCTGGAGGAGTCAGAAGGAGCTAGTCGTAAAAGACTTACCCACTACAAATATACATTTTTTTTGTTTCACTTCACAAAAAGTTAGTTAATAATACTAAAGAAGTTATAAAACAAATAATATTTAGTACTTAACATTCCTTAACAAGCAATAAAACTTATTTAAATTAATCTTCTTTATTTTTGTTTTGAAATCTATAAGTAACAAATACAATGAAAACAAATTTTAAATTTTTAGGTTTAGGTTTACTTGGTGGTATGTTGCCATTGGGTTTGTTTTTATGCTTAAACAACCCGTACACATCTTTAAGTGATGAAGTATTAGACGGAAATCGAAATACACAAGCACGTTTTGCCTCTTTAGGAGGAAATCCAATGATGACTGAAAATTTTGTAGATGCTGCTGAAAACACGATAAATTCAGTAGTTCATGTCACTACCAAAGTGGTTAAAACATCTGTTCAACAAGATCCGTTTTTTGAATTTTTCTACGGACCTGGTTCTGGAAATCGAGAATTTAAACAATATGGATCAGGATCAGGTTCAGGGGTAATTGTTTCTTCGGAAGGGTATATTGTCACCAATAACCACGTGATTGATAATGCAAGCGAAATCGAAGTTATATTAAATGACAACTCAAAATATAGTGCAACTGTTGTAGGTGCAGACCCATCTACAGATGTAGCTATTTTAAAAATAAATGCGCCAAATCTAAAACCAATAGCACTAGGAAATAGTGACGATTTAAGAGTTGGTGAATGGGTATTAGCAGTTGGGAATCCGTTCAATCTTACCTCTACAGTTACAGCAGGAATTGTAAGTGCTAAAGCGCGAAATATTAACATTTTATCCGATAGAACTAATAATAATGTCGTTCCTATTGAATCATTTATTCAAACTGACGCAGCAGTAAATCCTGGAAATAGTGGTGGTGCATTAGTTAATACCAAAGGTGAATTAATCGGTATTAACTCTGCTATATCTTCCCCTACTGGAAGTTATTCCGGATATTCATTTGCAATTCCTATAAATCTTGTTCAAAAAGTGATGCGAGATTTGATCGATTTTGGTGTTGTTCAGCGCGGTTTTTTAGGTGTACAAATAGCAGATGTAAACCAAGAAATTAAAGAGAAAAACGACTTAGCATCTTTAAAAGGTGTTTTTATCTCGAAAGTAACCGAAAATGGAAGTGCAGATAAAGCAGGGATAAAAGAAGGTTCTGTAATCCTTAAAGTTGGTATGAAGGAAGTAAATTCTTCTGCTGAATTACAAGAAGAAATTGGTAAACGTCGTCCAGGAGATAATGTAACTTTAACGATTCGCACAAAGAAAGGAATCACAGAAACAGTAGATGTCATTTTAAGAAATAGTGAAGGAAACACTTCTTTAATGAATAAAAATGAAGTTTCAAAAACAAGTGCATTAGGTGCCATTTTTGTTAACCTCACTGAAAAAGAGAAGAAAGAACTAAATATTGCTTACGGTGTAAAAATCAAAACCTTAAACGCTGGGAAATTAAAAGGCTTAGGAGTTGAAGAGGGTATGATTATTACTAAAATCAACAACGACCCTGTAGAATCTGTAGAACAATTAACAGCTAAATTAAGTTCTGGAAATAGAGGTATATTGTTGGAAGTTATGACCAAAAGTGGTAAAAAAGATTATATTGGATTTGGATTATAATATTCAAAATCAATTAAATATTAAAAGAGGTTGCAATTGCAACCTCTTTTTTTTGTTAGTAGTAAAACAAAAAAACGCCTAGATAAATCTAGACGTTACTCATTTATAATTATAAATTACTTAATGACCTTTTGCTGACAAATAACGTTCAGCATCTAATGCAGCCATACAACCTGTTCCGGCAGCTGTAATTGCTTGACGGTAATTTTTATCTGCAGCATCACCAGCTACAAATACACCAGCTACATTTGTTTTAGAAGTTCCAGGTTGTGCATATTTGATATACCCTGTTTCATCTAAATCAATATAATCAGCGAAAATATCTGTATTTGGTTTATGACCAATGGCTACAAAGAATCCTGTACATGGAATAATTTGTTCCTCACCTGTTGCTGTATTTTTAACTTTTGCTCCAGTCACTAAATCACCTTCTCCTAATACTTCAACTGTTTCTGTATTATATAAAATAGTAATATTTGGCGTTTTCTTTACACGTTCCGCCATAATTTTGGAAGCTCTAAAATCTTCTTTACGCACTAACATTGTAACTTTTGTACATAATTTAGATAAGTAATGTGCTTCTTCACAAGCAGAATCTCCAGCACCTACAATTACAGTTTCATGTCCTCTGTAAAAGAAACCATCACATACAGCGCAAGCAGATACACCACCTCCTAGTTCAAGGTATTTTTGTTCAGATGGCAGACCTAAATATTTAGCAGATGCACCAGTAGAAATAATAACGGTATCCGCGTGAATTTCGTGACCAGTTTCTGTCCAACATTTATGTACTTCTCCTGAAAAATCCACTTTCGTAATAAATCCAAATCGAATATCTGTCTCAAATCGTTTAGCTTGTGCTTCTAATTCTAACATCATTGCTGGACCTGTAATTCCTTCTGGGTAACCTGGAAAATTTTCAACTTCATTCGTAGTTGTCAATTGTCCACCTGGTTGCATTCCTTGGTACATCACAGGATGCATATCTGCTCTTGCAGCATAAATTGCTGCAGTATACCCTGCAGGACCTGAACCAATTATCAAACACTTTACTTTTTCTATTTCCGTTGTACTCATATTCATTTATTTTAACCCAAAAATAAGGATATTTTCTTTTTAATATTCGTCGATATTTTATTTTAACACTCCATTAATTATCATTAAACTTACCTAGACTGAATTTCAATCGGATATGTATTAAATTAGTTTAATCTCTTTTTTTAGGTGCAAACCTTCTTTGTTCTTGTGGCTTATTACCTCCAACACTTTTTGGTTTCGTTCCATTTCCTTGGGGACGTTTTGAAGCAGTAGAAGTATTACGTGTATTATTAAAAGTACGTTTTTCTTCTTTTTCAACGACAAATATTTTTGCAGGAAAAGGATGTTCTTCCACTACTGGAATTTGCATAGAAATCAACTTTTGGATATCTTTCAAATATGCACGTTCCTCATATTCACAAAAAGAAACTGCCTTTCCAGATGCTCCGGCTCTACCTGTTCTTCCTATACGATGCACATAGGTTTCAGGGACATTGGGCAATTCAAAATTTACCACAAATGCCAAGGCATCAATATCAATACCTCGAGCAGCAATATCTGTCGCAACCAAAACGCGTGTGGTATAATCTTTAAAATTAGTTAACGCACGTTGTCTTGCGTTTTGAGATTTATTTCCATGAATCGCTTCCGCTTTAATTTTCGCTTTATCTAAAATCTTCACCACTTTATCCGCGCCATGTTTCGTACGCGTGAAAACTAATGCTGATTTTATGGAGGCATCTTCTAATAAATGAACTAATAAAGCATTTTTATTTCCTTTATCCACATAATAAATCTCTTGCTGAATTGTTTCTGCAGTTGATGAAACTGGAGTAACTTCCACCTTTTCTGGATTTGTCAAAATGTTACCAGCCAATACTTTGATGGTATCTGGCATTGTTGCCGAGAAAAACAAGGATTGACGTTTTTCTGGTATAACCTTTAAAATTTTCTTTACATCATTTACAAACCCCATGTCTAACATACGATCTGCCTCATCTAGCACAAATAACTGTATATCATTCAAACGAATTACTCCTTGTCCAATTAAATCTAACAAACGTCCTGGAGTAGCTACTAAAATATCTACACCTGCTTTGATCGCATTTACTTGGGAACTTTGTGTAACCCCTCCAAAAATTACGGTATGTCTTAATTTTGTATAACGACCATAACTTGCAAAACTTTCGCCAATTTGAATTGCTAACTCTCTAGTTGGGGTAACAATTAACGCATGGATTTTGTTATTTCTTTCTCCAGCTTCTTTACGATTATATAATAACTGAATAATTGGAATTGCAAAAGCTGCTGTTTTACCTGTTCCTGTTTGTGCACACCCTAATAAGTCTGTTCCTTCTAAAAGAATTGGTATGGATTGTTCTTGGATTGGTGTTGGATTGGTGTAACCTTCTTCGTTTAAAGCCTTAAGAATAGGCTCAATTAATTTTAAATCTTCAAATTTCATAGGAAAATGTTCATCGATTTTCCTACTTTGTTCTGAATTAAACCCTAGGAATACGAATTACAAATATACGGAAAATAAGTGAAGAGTTAAGAGTGACCAAATACGAATATGGTATAAATAAAAAGTCCAGACAAAATGCCTGGACTTTCATTATTTTTTTGAAAAATTATGCTTCTTTTGTTTCTGTAGAAACTTCTTCTTCTTTTCTTTCTGGTTTTGGAAGTAAGACTTTACGAGAAAGTTTCCATTTCTTCGTTTTTAGATCTTTACCCATCACTTTGAAACGAACTAAATCACCTTCTTTACAAACATCTTCCATTTTAGCGATTTTTTCCCAGTTAAATTCAGAAATATGGATCAATCCATCTGTACCTGGTAAAATCTCTACGAAACATCCGTATGCTTGTAATGATTTGATTTTTCCTTCATATTCAGCACCTTCTTCCACAATTGGAGGGAAAGCTATTTGACGAATTTTAGTCACCGCAGCTTTCATATCATCACCATTGTTAGACATTACTTGCACACGACCTTGACCACCCTCGATTTCTTCGATTGTGATTACGGTATTTGTTTCTTTTTGTAATGCTTGGATGATTTTACCTCCAGGTCCGATGATAGCACCAATTACTTCGTTAGGAACGTTGAACGCTTCAATACGAGGAGTTTGTGGTTTCAATTCAGGGTTTGGAACAGCAATTGTTTCCAAGATTTTATCTAAGATATGTAAACGACCAGCACGTGCTTGTTCTAAGGCTTGGATTAACACTTCGTATGGTAAACCATCTACTTTAATATCCATTTGACATGCAGTAATACCTGCAGCTGTACCAGTAACTTTGAAGTCCATATCTCCTAAGTGATCTTCATCTCCTAAGATATCCGAAAGAACCACGAATTTACCACCTTCTGCAACTAGCCCCATTGCTATTCCAGATACTGGCGCTTTGATTTGCACACCACCATCCATTAGTGCTAAAGTACCAGCACAAACAGTTGCCATGGAAGAAGAACCATTGGATTCTAAAATTTCAGAAACTAAACGAATTGTATATGGATTATCGTCTGGAAGAACATTTTTCAATGCTCTTAACGCTAAATTACCATGTCCAACCTCTCTTCTAGAAGTACCACGTAATGGTTTTGCTTCTCCCGTTGAGAATGGAGGAAAATTATAGTGTAACATGAATTTTTCAGTTCCACGGAAAGTAACTCCGTCTAACAATTGTTCATCCATTTTACCACCTAACGTTAACGTAGTCAATGATTGCGTTTCTCCACGCGTAAATACTGCAGAACCATGAACGATTGGTAAGTAATCCACTTCCGCCCAGATTGGACGAATTTCGTCGAATTTACGACCATCCAAACGTTTACCTTCTTCCACCATTACAGTTCTCACTGCTTTTTTCTTCACTTCAGAGAAGTAAACAGAGATGAATCCACCGATTTCAGCTAATTCTTCTTCTGTATATTGTGCTTTGAATTCAGTTTTAACAGCATCAAACAATTCTGTTCTTTTCACTTTAGACGCTAAACCTTGACGGGCAACATCTTTACATTTTTCAAAACAGAAATCGAAAACGTTTTTCTTAACTTCTTCGTTATGAGTTTCGTGATTGTATTCTCTTTTTACTGCAGCAACTGGAATTAATTTAGCTAATTCTAATTGGAAGTTACATTGTTCGATAATTGCTTGGTGAGCCAATTTGATGATATCTACCATTTCCAATTCGGAAATTTCTTTCATCTCACCTTCCAACATCACGATATCTTTCACTGTACCAGCAATCATAATATCGATATCCGAATTTTTCATTTCAGATACTGTAGGATTGATAACATATTCACCATTCACTCTACCTACTCTAACTTCAGACATTGGTCCGTTGAAAGGAATGTCAGAAACAGCAATAGCAGCAGAAGCAGCCAAACCACATAAAGCATCTGGTTGGTGTTCTCCGTCATACGATAACAATTGGATCATTAACTGAACTTCCGCATGGTAGTCATCTGGGAATAATGGACGTAATGCACGATCCACTAAACGCATTATTAATACTTCACCATCCGAAGGTCTTGCTTCTCTACGGAAGAAACCACCAGGGATTTTACCAGCCGCAGCGAATTTTTCTTTGTAGTCTACCGTTAACGGTAAAAAATCTACTCCATCTTTTGCTGTAGGTGCTGCAACAACCGTTGCTAACATTACAGTTTCGCCCATTTGTAACACTACGGAGCCATCAGCTTGTTTTGCCAATTTTCCTGTCTCGATGGAGATACTTTTCCCTCCAATAGTGATGGACTTTTTAACTATATTCATACTTGATTAATTTACAATTTAATTTGCGAAACGAAATTACGACATTTTTTCCATAAAAAAAGGCATTTGAGAGTTCAAATGCCTTTTCTTTATAAAGATAACTTTGTAATTAACGACGTAATCCTAATTCTTTCACGATAGCACGGTAACGAGAAATTTCTTTCTTTTTCAAGTAATCCAAAAGACTTCTTCTTTTACCAACTAATAATTGCAAAGAACGTTGAGTTCCATAATCTTTTCTATTTTTCTTTAAGTGCTCTGTCAAGTGAGAGATTCTATAAGAAAATAAAGCGATTTGACCTTCTGCAGATCCTGTGTTTGTTTCAGATCCCGCGTACTTTGCGAAGATTTCTGTTTTCTTTTCTGGTGCTAAATACATTCCAATATTATTTAATGATTCTTATGTATGTCTACTTTAGACGGTTGCAAATATAGACATATTTTTTGGTTAACCAAACCTTTTTTTAATTTAGCAGTTCTTATCTCCAATTCAATATAAAATCTTCTTTTAGAGGTTTTTCGCCATTGTATGTAATATTTATTCGATATCTTCCTGGTAATACGGATATAAAATTCTGATCAAATCTAACGCCTTGTTTTAAGGATGCGAACCAAAGATCTTGAAGTAATTTGGACGTATTAATAGAAATAACGGCTGTTTTTTGGATAGAATCTACAACTATTATTTCCCATTGAAAATCATTTAATTTAGCCTTTTGATATCCCATATCATTTTTTCCATGAACAAATAATCGCTCTTGAGAAACATTAACTGCATTGTTCCATGTAAATTTCACCGCAAAATTTGATGGTAAAGTGGCATCATAATTTTCTCCTGGATTTATTTTTAATTTAAATCCATTATAAACCGAAACTTTCTTTGATTTTTTGTGCAATAAGCTTCCTGCTAATGAATAAATCTCATATTTTATTTCAGTCTCAAATTTATTTGGTGCATCCGAAGTAAAATAAAACTCCTCCTCCCCTAATCGATCTGTCTTTTCAAGTACTGTAACATCTTCAAAATCTTGCTTCACACGGTATTGTAACGCCTTCCAATTACCAAAATAATCGATACTCGACCAAGTTGGCGCAGGCCAACAATCATTTAGTTGCCAAAAAATAGTACCCATACAGGTTGGTGCACTTAATCGGTGTGCTGAAATAGCAATGGAAACTGCTTTCGCCTGCGTTAATTGGGAAAAATAGACAAACTCTTGAAAATCATTTGTCTTACCAAATAGTATATCCGAGTGTTTTTTAATCATTCCATTTCCAACGTAACTTTTCTGGTGATTTTTCATCACGGAGGAATTCAAATCCCAATCCGATTTGTTACTAAAACTCAATAAAGTACTATACTCAGGAAATGATTGAAATCCATATTCCGCATTAAAGCGACCTGATTTTTTACCGAAATCTTCAATTGGGTCTTTTCCATGCCATACCCCCCAATAATGTTGTGTCCCATGTGGAAAGTCTTCTTTTTCTATCCAGTGACCTAAAGGAGAAGTATGTATGTAGGGGATAAATGTATTTTCATCTATAATTTTAGGAATTAACTTTTTAAACAATGCATCATACCCCTCTTCCATAATTGCTGCCTGCTTATTTGTAATCAGATATTTTGGTTTAAATCCCCAATATTTCCAGGCGACTTCTACTTCATTATTTCCATTAAATTGAATTACCGAAGGGTGCGAGGCAATTCTTGGTATTTGATAATTTAATTCCGATTCTACATTTTTCAAAAAACTGGAATCCCCCGGATACATAGCACAAGCAAACATGATATCTTGCCAAACCATTATTCCTTGTCGATCGCACTCTTGGTAAAAAACCTCGTCTGGATAATAACCACCTCCCCAAACACGCACAATATTAAAGTTCGCTTCTTTCATTTGTTGTACCATTGTACGAATTGATGCATCGGTAACTCTTGCAGGAAATACATCTTGCGGAATGTAATTTGCGCCTTTACAAAATATCGGTCGACCATTAATCTTAAAGTAATAGGAAGTACCAACAGAATCTTTTTCTTGAACCAAATGTGATGTTCTAACACCAAAAGTAACTGATAAAGAATCAATTAAAACATTGTCTAAATTATAAACTTTCCAAAAATCGTGATACAAATAAGCTTCACCTTGTCCTCTCGGCCACCATAACTTTGGCTGTTTCAACGTTACATCTACCTGTGTTTTCCCGTTTGTAACCAATAAAGCGGGAAACGAACCGAAGATTTCACTTTCTAATCGAATAGAGGTTGTATTTGGAATAACAAAGGCAAGAGAAACCTTTAATTTTGCTGAATTTTCACCAATTTCTTTCGTTTCTATTTTTACATTTTCAAGTTTATTCACTGTGTAAGATCGAATTTCCACAGGCTTCATAAAACCAACGGTATTCATGCGTAAAGCCCAATCCCAACCAAATTGATATTGCGGTTTTCTGGTTAAAGGAGCAATTGGGATTTCTCCTAAATCATTCGGTGCTGGATAGGTAACTTCACGTTGGGTATATTTCTCCTTATGATACAAAATAGGTGGAGTAAAAATAACTTTAAACCGATTTTCACCAACCTTCAAATACGGTTTGATTTGCAAATGATAAGGTCTAAAAGCATTATTTGTATTGGCGATTAACTTATCATTTACATAGATCGCTGCATACGTATCTACAAAAGGTAAAGATAATTCTACGAATGTTTTTTGCATTTCTTCTTGCGAACAATAGTAGTTTGCTTTGAATTGCCAGGTTTGATTTTCAATCCAAGAAAATTTATTTTCGTTTTCCCCCACAAAAGGATTGGGCAATTCACCTTGATTCATTAAAATTTCCTGAACGGAATAGTGACTTCCAGCATCTATCCATACTTTTTTTAATGGATGGAATAATTCCCAAGTCAAAATAGATTGTGCTGACACAACTGGTAGTATCATTAAAATAAACGCAATTAGAATCAATTTCATAATGGAATTAATTTACAAAAATTTATCGGAAA
Organism: Flavobacteriia bacterium; assembly: GCA_947463445.1. Lineage (GTDB taxonomy): Bacteria > Bacteroidota > Bacteroidia > Flavobacteriales_D > Crocinitomicaceae > CANHVK01. Next base: position 24,898 of record CANHRS010000030.1, read on the forward strand.
TTTGAATAAATACTAATTTATATCAGTTTTCAAACGCAAAGTATTCTACAATTTTGAATAAAAAAGATTATGAATTTCTTTACTCGAAAAACTACCTGGACGAATTTGGAGTTAATTCCTTTAAAACTTGCTATTGGATCTGTTTATTTATTATTAGGTGCAATATTTTGGCAAGAAGTAAAAACCTATGCTGGAATAATTGGAATTATTTTCGAAATAACAGTTGTTGTATCAGTTTATTTATGGCGTAAGAAAATGAAAGAAAAAAGCTAACTATTTTACTCCGAATTTATTTCTTAGATTTTCTTCACGTTCCATCATATCCGAAAGACTTGTTTTAGAAAGTATCCGTATTGTTGCTTCTCGGACCTCTAACATCACGTCATGCAATCCACACGTAGCCTCATTTGCGCACTCTTCGCACGTTTCGTAAAAATTCAAACTAACACAAGGTAACATTGCTATTGGTCCACCAGAAATACGAATAATCTGACTTAACACTATTTCTTGTGGATGTTTTGCTAAATAATAACCTCCACTTGCTCCCATTTTACTATGAACTAATCCATTATTTCTTAATTCAACCAATATAGCTTCTAAAAATTTTCTAGGAATTTTTTCTTCTTCCGAAATCGTTGAAATTCTTAATGGTGTGGAGTTCCCATAATTTTTAGCTAAAGCAATCAATGCTTTGATAGCATATTTGGATTTTTTAGATAGCATTGTTTTTTTTTACAAATATAAAAAAGAACTAGCAATAAGGTAGAATTAAAGGAAATTAAATTCACAAAATAGATTGATTGTATATTGATTTATTTAAATATATTTGCACTATCAAATGTCACGCAGTGATTCTTGATTTATAAAGAAGAGGTGAGAGACTGGCTCAGTGATCCTCTGGCAACCAACTGTAAGTCTATCTCGATAGATTGGAAAATCGGTGCCAAATCCAGATTTCAATGCATAGTGTATTGGAAGAATATAAATGTAAAGAAAATGAAACACTTTAACACTTTTCACTTTCCAAGTGAATTTCCTTTAGAATCAGGTAAATCATTACCAAGTCTTTCCATCAGTTATCATACATTTGGCACCCTCACTCCTACTTCAAAAGTTATATGGGTATGTCATGCGTTAACAGCTAATTCCGATGTTTCCGATTGGTGGAATGGATTATTTGGTGAAGGAGATTTATTTGACAAACCAGAATATTTTATTGTTTGTGCAAATATAATTGGTTCTTGTTACGGAAGTACAGGACCTTTATCTGAACACCTTCCATGTTCACATGCATATTTAAAATTTCCTGCAATTACGCCAAGAGACATGGCAAATGCACATCAAATTTTAAAACAAGAACTCGGAATTGATCAAATCTATTTGTTGATTGGTTCTTCATTAGGAGGGCATCAAGCGCAGGAATTTTCGTATCTACTGAAAGAAAAACTGGAGAAATTAGTTTTGATTGCTACCAACGCAAGACACTCCCCTTTTGGCATTGCATTTAACGAATCGCAACGTTTAACAATATTAGCAGATGAGACCTTTGAACAGGAAATTCCGGAAGGAGGATTAAAAGGATTAAAAGCCGCTAGAAGTATTGCCATGTTAAGTTATCGTTCCTATGAAGGGTATTTAAAAACACAAGCAGAAACTTCCAACGAATACACAGATAACTTTAAAGCAAGTTCTTATCAAGCGTATCAAGGACAAAAAC
>CANHRS010000031.1 GCA_947463445.1 Flavobacteriia bacterium
CTCCCGATAGCTATCGGGAGCTGTTAAATCTTTTGTCTGCCTCAAAAAACCTAATTTATATAAACTCCTAATAACTATTATTATATATTTTTACACAAAAATAATAAAAACCATGCGCGTACTTGCCGAAATACCTCATCCAAAATATAAAATTCAGATTTTCAACTACAACAGTAAATACTTGGTAAAAGTTGAATTGGATCAATACGAACAAATTTTCAAGATTAATGAGATGGATGTTTTTGGAATCGAAGACGTTCAAGCGATGATTACCGAAGAATTGTTGGACAACTCATTCAACCGCTTTTTGACGATGCGTGAAGATTGGTCGAAAGCCTTTGCAAATAAAAATACCCATTCAAAATAAATACTATCCGATGAAAAAATTAATGACCATTTGTTTAAGTACTTTACTGCTTACGGGTGCATGTGGAGGAAAAACAGAAACTAAAAAAGAAGAAAACACGAAGCCAACCGTCCCAGTGATTCGTACCAACGGATTAAAAATTGCGTATTACGACCAAGACAGTCTTAAATTGCAATACGAATACTTTGTGAAAATGGAGAAGATTTCCTTAAAAAAACAACAAACGATTCAAGCGCAATTGATTAACAAAGAACGTGAACTTCAAAATTACATCAATACGAATGAGCAATTAGTACAACAAAAACAACTTTCAGACATGCAAATCCAAGAAGCACAAATGGAAGTGCAACGCAGAAACCAAGAGTTGTACCAAATGCAACAAACACAAGGAGCAAAACTGGAAAATGAAACAGTTAACTTGCTCAATATGTTAGGTAAGAAAATCGAAGATGCGGGTAAAAAATACTGTGAAGAGCATAAAATTGATATTCTTTTGGTTAAGTCTCCTGGAAGTCAATATAATTATATCCACCCTTCTATGAATGTTACGAAAGAGTTTATCGCTTTTTTGAATCAGAAATATGGGAAGTAATCTTTTTTCTTGAGATATTAGACTTCAGACATTAGACATTAGACATTAGACATTAGACATTAGAATTTAGACATTAGACTTTCTACCCCATGTTAATCGCTCAACAAAAACTAAAAGAAAATATTGCTGAATACATTTTATATATGTATCAGATTGAAGATGTTATCCGCGCTTACAATTTTGATTTGGAGCGCATCATGGATGAATATGTCCGTCAACAATTGCCAGACACTTCGTTTCATGCGACCTACAGACAGTGGTACAAGGACTTAATTGCGCAAATGCATTCGCAAAAAATTGAGAAAAAAGGACATTTGTACCTGATTCAAGAAGTGATGATTGAGCTTTCTTATTTGCACAATACATTATTGAACATGGCAAATGATGTGAAGTACAAAGAATTGTATGAACGTGCGATCGATGCCATTGAAGACTTCAAAGAAAAATCCAATTTAAAAGATAAAAACCACATTGAATTGGTGTTTCACGCAATGTATATGAAGTTGTTATTGCGCTTACAAAAGAAACAAATCCATACCGAATCCGAAGAAGCATTTGATTCTATGCGTATTTTGATTGCTTACTTGAGTCGCGCGTACCACCAAATGAAAAATGGGGAGTTGAATTTTTTTAATAATTAGCGGTTAGGAAATAGCTATTAGTAGTTATTTTTTAAACCCAGCTGAACTTATAAAGACAAAGATTGCACTTTTTGCACTACAAAAAATGAATAAATATGCACTTTTTGTAGTGCGTTACGATATCGAATTTGGATATCAGAATGTGATTCCGTTATGGGCTTTTGGATTTAATTATTGAAATCCTTCAATCAAAACCCAAATTAAAGTATATAATTATTTAAGTATCCAAGGTATACATATTAAAAATAGCTCACAAATTATTGCAAGCCATTTAAATTAATTCATAAATCATCATTCTTAATTTATGAATTATTTAGTCCTTGAGGCACCTAATAGAATATCCTATGTTTTTATCTGCTTGTAGTGTTCCTGCATCAACTTCTTCAAATATTAAAACAAATACTTTTGAAGTATTATAATTGTATTCACTAGCACTATGCCAATAACCGCAAGTATTCAAATAATTAAACTTAAAATTTCGTGCCCCCCCAGGAAGAGCAGTAAATAAAGAAATATTCGTAGATTCTTTATTTGGAGAAACCCAACTTTCTGTACCCTCTTCTTTCAATTTTGGTCCTGCAATGTTTTTTCCACCCAAGTAATCCTTTAGAACCTCCCATTCATCATCACCTGGTACATGCCACCCTACAGGACAAATATTTTTATACCCATTTGTCATTGGATTTACAGTATACCAATTGTATAATTTTCCATATTTAATATTAAAAGTAGAATCATTGTTATAATGACACCACGCCCCTATTTCAGTAGCAATCCAAGCAGAATCATCTTTGATGTTTGGAATTTTTGTTCCATCATTGTATTTAGCTACTTTCAAATTCTCTGCCATCCAGGTTTGTTTGCCAATTATTACCGTTTTGTAAGAATTTCCTTCTACATCTAATATGTTAGCACCAGGTATACCTACTTTTTGTTCTTTTTTACATGAAAATAATATACTTGTAATTAACAAAGCGAAATAAACTTTTATCATTGAAATTAAGTTTTAATAAATATAAAAAATTAATATGTTTAATATATTTCAAAGAGAATGAATCAGAAATAGAAATTTATTGATTTAACCCTAAACATTTGATTAATAACACTTAATCCTTTATACATCGAATAGAAAATCCACTTCCCATATACATTCCAATATGATTTACAGCGTCGGAGTCGTAATCTAAATAATGACCCATTGAATAATTTTTAAAAGTAATATTTTCAGAAGAACTCCACCAGTAACCTGTATCCCCAAAATGTTTAAAAAAACCATAGACCTCACGATAACCACCAGGAAGCCCTGTAAACAATGTAGTATTCGTTGCGCCTATATTAGGGCTTTTCCAGTTTACAGTATCTACTTCCTTCATCATCCCTCCACATCTTGTATAACCATCATCACCTATATAATTGAATAAAACATCCCATTCATCATTTGTTGGCACATGCCAACCAATAGGACAAACATTTTTACTACCATTTGTAGTTGTATTTACGGTATACCAATTATATAATTTTCCATATTTTGTATTATTTATAGTATCATTATTATAGTAACACCAAGCTCCAGAAATATTACTTCCCCACTGTACATTGTCAATGAGGTTTGGAATATCGGTACCATCGTTGTATTTACTTACCTTTAAGTTCTCTGCCATCCATGTTTGAGTTCCGATTGTAACTGTTTTATAAGAATTCCCTTCTACATCATATATATTTTGACCAGGTTTAACAAAGATTTTATCAACATCTTCGACATCTTCAACAACTACATTAATCAAGCACTTTTGATCTCCAAAAATTATCACAAAACTTGCTGTACCTATCGATTTTGGAATGCCTGAAATTTTATACTCTAATACTCCCTCTCCATTCGCTAAAGTTCCCTGAATCAAAGCCGCAGACAATCCTTCTACTCCTATAGATGCAATTGATTTTGACAAATAAGATTTACCATTACCTCCTGTATATGGTATGGTTACTAAAACATTATTTACGAATTTATCTTTATTTAGTTTTCCTATAATTTTTAAACCGTTACAATCTAATGATGAGATAAACACATTATTTGAAATATTGGGTTCAACTGCTTTTTTTTTACATGATAATATTAGACTTAACAATATAAGAAAGAATATCAGTTTTTTCATAGGATTATTTTAAAGATTTAAATATAGTATATTCTATTGATTTACAAGCTATCTCCTGTTACTTTTTTGGTTGTCTCTTTATGAAAAACACATAAAAACAAAAAAGAATTTAACCTTTAGAAAATTTCTTAATATCCCAACGATGCCATGGAGATTACATTTATTCCGTCTAGTCGCGTATAACTAATTCCAGTTCCTGTGATTATATTCAAAGATTTTGGTTTGGATGTTTTCTTTTCGTCAATAATGGAAGCAAACTTGATTAAATTCTTTGCAGCATCTTCAATCTGTCCAATACCAAGTTTTATTTCAAAAGCGCACCAATCGCCATTTTGTTTTTGTACGATAGCATCCACTTCAAGTCCACTAGAATCATTATAATGAAACACTTTCGCCTTATTTGCTTGCGCATATATTCTTAAATCATGTACAACCATAGATTCAAAAAGAAATCCTGTAAACTTAACATCCTTTAAGAGCAATTCTTCATTAATACCTAGTATCGCAACTGCTAAAGCTACATCTGAAAGATGTCGTTTAGAAGCTTTTCTTAACGAAGATGAAGAGCGAATATGTGTATTCCATGCTGGTTGATCTTCAATAATCATTAGTCGTTCAAGTGCATCTAGATAATCATAAATTGTTGGACGGGACAAATCCACATTTTCTTTTTCTTTAATATCGGCAGCTAAAGTTGTTACATCAACAAGTGTAGCTGAATTTCGAGCATAAGAACGTAAAAGACTTCGTACTTTAGATGGATTTCTTTTCACATTTGAAACCCTACTCATATCTACCTCCGCAACTAAATCTACATAGGCTTGATTTACTTCCCGCGCTTGACGCATCGATTTATTAATTAATGAAGGAAATCCACCAATAACTATACGTTGAACTATTTTTTCCAAACTCAATGGTTCGTCATACACAGATACATTTTTTGATTCCAATAAATCTTTCAATCTGATCTCTCCAGTTGAATAACCCAATTCTTGCCAACTTAACGTACGCATATCTAATACTGTAAACCTACCAGCTCCCGAATGCATTTTAATCGTTTCTTCAGGATTTGCAGAACCTGTTAAAATAAATTGTGCAACTTCATTTCTATTATCAACCTCATGCCTAACATAACTCCAAATTTTTGGAAATTCTTGCCACTCATCAATCAATCTTGGAGTTTCGCCTAACAATAATCGCTGTGGCGCTGTCTGCATCAACATCGAAACTTGCTCGTCTTGATCAAAAGAAACAATACTCTTAGCAAATTGCTTGGCAGATTCTGTTTTCCCACAAGCTTTCATCCCTCTAATGAGTAAAGCACCAGATGCATCCAATTTATTCTTTAATTCCTCATCTGAAATCCTACTGAAATATTTTCTTTTTTCTTTCATCACTTATAATTGATTATCAATACAAAAATAACAAATTTTACATATTTAGAGTAATTTACTTTACATTTTTTAAGTTTTATAATTTACACTTTTAGAGTTTTATACTTTACATTTTTTGAATTTTTTACTTTACATTTTTTGAAATAAACAGTTTTTTCACCACAAAATATGCGGTATAAATTACTTTCATTGAAAGTATTACAATAATTCATTAATTTCATCCTATTATAATCCATAACTTATAATTCATAATTTCAAACATGTTGCGTCGTAATTTTCTTTCTCGTCTTGGATTAGGGTTTGCCGCGTTAGGACTCCCATCCATTTCATTTAGTCAAAATAAACAAACTGAAACTATTCCATCCATGAATCCAATAAAATCTATAAAAGCCCTCGGTTTCCAATGGGAAACAGCAGATCCATTTTTGTTTTGTGTACACCACGAGGATTTCTTTCCGAAAGGCAATGACCAAATGGGTCCAACCACTTCCATGGATGGACGACACATGGGAAGTGATTTTATCATCAAAGATGGGTTTCGTATGTATCATGGTCAGACTGTACCTGGATTCCCAGGTCACCCACATCGCGGATTTGAAACGATTACGGTAGTTCGCAAAGGTTTGGTGGATCATGCAGACTCGATGGGCGCTGCTGGTCGCTATGGTGATGGCGATGTACAATGGATGACTGCAGGGAAAGGGGTACAACATTCCGAAATGTTCCCTTTACTTCATAAAGACAAAGAAAATCCGATGGAATTGTTTCAAATTTGGTTGAACCTTCCCAAAAAGAATAAAATGGTGGAACCACATTTCAAAATGTTATGGAGCGACACCATCCCCACTCTTAAACATACCGACACTAACACCAAAACAACCTTGGTAGAAATCATTGCAGGTTCCATTAGTTCAACAAAAGCATCCACTCCACCACCAAATTCCTGGGCAGCAGATCCAGCAAACGAAGTGGCAGTTTGGAACATCAAAATCGAAGCAGGTGGTACATGGACACTTCCTAAAGCATCTGAAGGAATCAATCGTACACTTTATTTTTATGAAGGAGATACACTGACTGTAGCAGAAACGCTCGTGAATCGCTATAATGCGGTAGAAGTTGACCCAACTACCGAACTTACATTATTTGCAGGAAACCTCGAAGCAAGCATCCTTGTTTTGCAAGGTCGACCAATCAACGAACCAGTCATTCAATATGGTCCATTTGTAATGAACACTAAGGAAGAAATCCAACAAGCATTCAATGATTACCACGAAACACAATTTGGAGGGTGGCCTTGGAAACGTTTGGATCAGGTGCATGATCGAGCAAAAGGAAGATTTGCGTTACATGCAGATGGAAGAGAAGAGAGACGGAGTTAGGAGTGACGGAAGTGAAGAGTGACGGAAGTGACGAAGTGAAGGGTGAAGGGTGAAGGGTGAACTTAGTGACGGAGATTCGTTAATCCCAATAGTTAGCTGCTAATTTGAAAGTATTCACATGGGCATCGACAATGTGTTTTATTTCTTTGCTATAACCGCCCCCCATAGAACATACAACAGGTACATCCAGACGTTTTGCAAACTGAAAAACGATTTCATCCCGTTGTTTACATCCTTCCATGGATACACCTAATTTCCCTAATGCATCGGTTTTAAGTATATCAACTCCGCATTGGTAAAAAATAAAATCAGGGGCAAATTGATTTTCAATTTGTTGCAAAGATGTTTTAAGTAAATCCAAAAACATTTCATCATAACACCCATCCTCTAAGGGAACATCCAAGTCGGATTGTTCTTTTTGTAAAGGATAGTTATTTCTCCCATGCATACTAAACGTAAAAACTGCGGGTTCGTTTTTGAAAATTTCAGCAGTTCCATTCCCTTGATGCACATCTAGATCGATGATTAATACTTTTTCAACGGATGTTGTATCCAACAACCATTTCGCAGCTATAGCTTGATCATTGAGTAAACAAAATCCTTCTGCGCGATTACTATATGCATGGTGTGTACCACCTGCAACATTCAAAGCAATCGATTTATGTTCATAGGCATATTTTGCTGCTAAACGCGTACCTTCCATGATACGTAATTCACGTGCTATCAATTCTGGCGAATGTACAAATCCACTCACTCGTTGTTCTCGCGGAGTTAATGCACATGCTAACAAATGTTGAACGTATACCTCATCGTGCACTTTCAACACGTGTTCTATTGCGACCACATCAGGAGAAATAAGTTGATCCTCGGTAATTACACCTTCATACAGTAGTTGTTTTGGAATCAAATCGTATTTTTCCATCGGAAATTTATGCCCTTCTGGAACTGGATGAATGTATGTTAGATCAAAATAAACGCGCATAACACTAAAAATACTCAAACAGATTATTCTTTATCCTTTGAATTAATATCAATCAAAATTTTACCTTCAGGCTTATCATACACCGTCAAGTTTGAATACACTCCTTTTTCAATCATTGAAATCAGGCATTTATCCACTTTTACTGGACAAAGATTTTCAAAAGCAAGTGTTCTCAACTTTGTAAACGAGCATAAATTCTTGGGTAATTCTTTTAACGAACAACTGAAGGAAAACTCTTGAATATTTGACATTATTAGTATTGGAAACATAGTTAACAAAGGTGCTTCTATATCAAGAAAAGTTAATCGCGGATATATCGTCTCCGATTTCCAAGTAAGTAAACTAGGAATCTCAAGCTCTAAATTTTCTAATCGAAACAACTGAGAATTACGCATATCCAACAATTGTAATTCTGTTGCATGGATTTGTAAAAACTCAACGCTTTTGATAACTGGTAAATTCAATGTTGTTCCAGTATAATTTTCAATCAATAGAAAAAACAAGGAATCTAACTTCACTCGTCCAAATACATCTAGTATTTCTTGCGAGGAAGTCATCAGTTTCACTTCGCGTAATTGAGGATTGTTCTTCAAAGAAATTTCAATATTTTTCACCGAATTTCCCGCATCAATGATCAAAGCTTGTAAGGAATCATTTCTCGGAATCACCTCATCGTCATCCATCACCTCAAACTCAAAATCTTCGTTGTAAGGCATTAGATCTTGAGAGAAGAAGGTTTTGGAGATAAGTATTGAAATAATAACTACAACTATTTTCATTTAATCATATTACGTTCAATTTCATTCACTATTTCTTCACCACTTCGCGACCATTCACTCCATGAACCAACATATAAACTAGGTGTTTGATATCCAGCATAAGTCATCGCTAATAAGGTATGACATGCTGTAACACCTGAACCACAATGTACAATCACTTTGTCTTGTGCATATGTATCAAAGATGGTTTTATACTTTTCTCTTAACTGTTCTCTCGTTAAAAAGAATGCATGTTCACCAAGATTACCCATGAATGGAATATTAATCGCATTTGGAATATGTCCAGCAACTAAATCCAAATTTTCAAATTCTCCTAAATAACGCCCAGATTCTCGAACATCAATTATTGCAAAAGATTTATCCATCGAATATTGTTTAACTTCTAGTAAATTAGAGATTGGTAATAGCCACTTGTCAATTTTATAAACAGCTGCTCTTTTTACATTTTTCCAGCTATTATTAGATGGATAATTTTGTTTTAAAGCATTATTTAATCCACCATTTAAAACTTGAACTTTTGGGTGACCAATAGCTGTTAACATCCACCAAAATCTTGCAGCAGCATTCGATAAATTGGATTGATCGTAAATAATTACATGACTTTTCTCTGAAATCCCCAACGAAGAAAGTGTATCCTCAAATAAAGAAAAAGAAGGTAATGGATGTCTTCCTCCATTGGATAAATCGGCTTGAACCTCAGCTAATTGTGTATTCAAATCAACAAACAATGCATTTTCCAAATGAAGTTTATCGTAATTACTTCTAGCATTAACTCCATTACTCGCATCAACAATAACCACATCCGAATTATTTCTAATCTTAAGTAATTCAGCAACTTCTATTAATGGAGAACTATTCATTTTTACATTTTCACATTGAAAAATTTACACATTAGAAAATCTTCCCAGGATTCAGAATCCCCTTCGGGTCAAATACCGTTTTAATGGATCGCATTAAATTCAGCTGTACCTCTGAAAACGCTAAAGGCATGTATTGTTTTTGGACTAAACCAATTCCATGTTCTCCAGAGATAGTTCCACCCAAGGCTAGGACTTCGATGAACAATTCCGAAATCGCTTTGGAAAGTTCATTATCCCAGAAATCATCGGATAAATCTCCTTTGATAATGTTCACATGTAAATTACCATCCCCCGCGTGACCATAACACACGGATTTGAATCCATAGTGATTTCCGATTCGTTTTACAACAGATAATAATTTCGGTAATTCATAACGCGGAACAACCGTATCTTCTTCTTTGTAGATAGAGTGCGACTTTACTGCTTCCCCTGCCTTTCTGCGAAGTTTCCACAATTGGTCTTTTTGTGTCTGACTTTCAGCAAATAATATTTCGTCCGTTTCAAAGTTTTCTAACACTTTTGTAATTTCCTCACAAGACACCATCAATGCATCCAAGTCGAACCCGTCGACTTCAATCAATAAATGTGCTGCATGATTGTCTTTCACTTCCACTACCGACTTCTTTTCGTATTGCATCGTCAATAAAAGCGCATCACGCTCCATAAATTCCAATCCACTTGGCGTGATTCCAGCTCTAAAAATCGCTGCGACTGCTTCACACGCTTTTTCCGCATCGTAAAACGGCACCAACATCAACAAATCTTCTGTTGGATGTGGAATCAAACGCAACACAATTTTCGTAATAATTCCTAACGTTCCTTCACTACCTACCAACAACTGGGTTAGATTATACCCCGTTGCATTTTTCAACACATTCGCCCCCGTCCAAATAACATCACCTGTCGGAAGTACAACTTCTAAATTCAACACGTAATCTTTGGTAACACCGTATTTCACCGCTTTGGGTCCACCTGAATTTTCAGACACATTCCCACCAATAAAGCAACTTCCTTTACTAGCAGGATCAGGCGGATAAAACAAACCAACCTCACGCACTGCGTCTTGTAAGACTTGCGTAATTACTCCAGGTTCAACCGTTACTTGGTGATTTTTCTCGTCGATTTCAATGATTTTATTAAACCGTTCCATGGATAACGCTACTCCCCCTTTTACTGGCAATGCGCCACCACTCAAGCCCGTACGCGCTCCAGATGGAGTCACAGGAATTGTATGTTCATGGCAATAAGCAACGATTTTCGCTACTTCTTCGGTTGTTTCTGGACGCACCAACACCTCTGGCAAAAACACCAAATCTTCTGTTTGATCGTGTCCGTACTCGGCTAATAAATCCGCTTTTGTTGTACATCTTTCTCCTACGATGGAAGTGAAAAACGCAATATCTTCTGTAGTAATTTTGTTGTAATTCATGTTTTTAATATTTTTTTCACCATTGAGAAATTAAGAAGCAAAGGTTAAAGTTAAAGTCGGCTTCGCCGAAATTTAGAGAATTAAGATATTGCGAAAAAAATAATGCATCTTAATCCAATTTACTCACTCCCTCCAGCTAAATTTCTTAATGGTTAATCGTCACTCGTCACTTTCGTCACTCAACTCTTCCTCGTCATATACTTCAAACTTCTCGGATCATAAAAAAAGCGGTACTGTAAACCTCCTGCTTTTTCAATCTCTGGGTTGTAGGTATACACATCCGGGATGATTGGTGAATAATTCTTAATCTTCCCGGTATAAATCAAAATGTCTTTGAACATACTCATCGAACCTTTGTCGTAGGTAATAAAATTCGCTTCAGGATAAGCGGTTCCAACATTATCGAACAATTTCCATTGGAACATGATTTGGATATTTCCATTGGCGATAAGGTAATAATTTCTAAACGCAGAATTTCGAATGCGGTATTCGATCGTAATATCTTTATACACTTCCGATTGGATATTCTCAAAAATAACTTTCAACGGTGCTTTTGGACTAGAAGGAACCTTTATTGGATTGGAAAATTTCTTCAATTTCCCATCGTAATAAATAAAGTAATTGTAGTTGCCGATGTACCCCATTTCTGCATTTTTGGCAGGATTTGCAGAACGACTTGCTTCTTCTAATGCAAAATTGTAACGATTGACGGTGATAATCGCATCTTCTTCGTTATCCGGATTTAAAAACGCTTTGTGAACCTCATAAGTGTATTTCTCATTGCGCGGGATGGACAAACGACCTTCTACTTCACGAACCACTTGTTGTTCAAAGGGTAACACCACTTCTTTTTGTTTCTTTTTAAAAAATTCATCCGTCACCTTTTCCTCTTCTTTTTGTTCTGAACACGAACTCAAAAACAAGGCAGTAACTCCAAATATCAGGACAAACAATCGCTTCATAAGTATGATTTTAAAACAAAGATAAAGATAAAAATAAACCCAATAAAAAACCCGTACACCACGGTTAATCGAAGCCTCCATTAACACGATTAGGTTTACTGCAAAGTTCTGAATTCCAATGTCTCTTGCGAGAATCTTTCGACTAAGGCCTTTCATAGTGTTGCGTAGCGTCACCTTATTTTTATATTCCTAAGCTTCAAATTAGAATGTACGGGTCCTTCTTGCGAAGTAGATCTCATAGCCAATCTTTGATGGTCGGATCGTGGGGTAAAATTAAGAAGAAAATAGGAAAGTCTTTCATCCTAACAACACCAAAAGTTATAATCATACTTATAACTTTCATCTTTTTTAGCAAAAGTTGTAAGTATACTTTAAACTTTTAGGAGTTTTATATTTCAATGGAAACAGACACCAAAGAATTTCGATGATCAGTTTGATGGAATTTTTGGGTTGGGAATAACAAAAAGAAGAATCGATTTCGTTTTTTCAATCAAAAAAGTGGAATGGAAACCGTTTTTATTTGAAATTAACACCAAAAAAGTGCATAGCAAAAAAGTGCATCGTTGCCGATAACATCGACTGAATTTTTACCGCGTAGCAGCAACGAAGTTAATCCGACACAAACTTGGCCTCCAGAATTTGAAAGCAAGTCCACAATTAAAGAATTTGCTAAATCAAATAAAAATCATAAATTTAAAGTATAGCTTAACTTAGTCTCCAGAATTGAAGGCAAGTCCATTTAAAAAGAAATAATTATAACCTATGAAAAACATAACTAAATATCTTACAACCTTTAGTCTTCTTATTTTACTACTTCCATTTCTTCAAACCTGTACAAACCAAGAATTAAAAAATCCTGAATATGTAGGCCACGAAAAAAAAACCTTAAATTACAACAAGGAAAAGAGTAAGAAAATAAAAAATGAAAGCACCCTTAATGGGTATAAAATAGCTTTTTATGTTTTTAAAAATGAACCTAAAAAAATAAATATAGACGATGCTATTTTGGCAGATTATTTTATGTTAACTAGTGTTCTAATTTCTATATTTCTTTGCATACTTTCATTTTTCAATAGGTTTAATACCATTATATTTTATTCAACTTGTATAAATATTTTGTTAGTAATACTAAGTGTATATGTATTTAAAAAATCAGGAATCCTAAGAGAGTTTCATCAAGTCAAAATAGGCTATTATTTGTATACCATTAATTTGATTTTAATTGCTTTTTTTTCTAAAAGAAAGCTAGCGCGCTGAGCTGTATTTTTTACCGAGTAAGAGCATCGAAGTTAAGCCGGCACTAATCCAACTTTATCGCTCTCAAACATATTCAACGAATAACACCCCTATCCTATTGCATTCCACCAAATAATTGCAGATTTTTGTACTACCTATGAAAAAGAAAGTTGAAATCCTTGCACCTGCAAAAAACCTTTGGCAAGGTCAAATGGCGATAAACGCCGGTGCAGATGCTGTATATATTGGTGCGCCTCAATACGGTGCACGTTCCAACGCTACGAATTCCGTGGAAGACATCGCCGAATTGGTGCGTTATGCCCACCTGTTCAAAGCACAAGTTTTTGTGGTGATCAACACCATCTTGTACGACAACGAACTCGAAGACTGTAAAAAATTGATTTACAAATTGTACGACATCGGTGTGGATGCATTGATAGTACAAGACATGGCGATTATGGAAATGGAGCTCCCTCCGATTGTCATTCATGCAAGTACACAAGCCAACAACCGCGATCCAAAACACGTGAAATTTCTGAAAGACGCAGGGATGCAACGTGTCGTATTAGCGCGCGAATTGAACTTAGATCAAATTAAAGATATTGCCAACGAAACCGATGTAGAACTAGAATTTTTCGTTTCGGGTGCCCTGTGCGTTTCCTTCAGCGGAAATTGCTACATGAGTATCGCGGGCGGAGAACGAAGCGCTAACCGTGGTTCCTGTGCGCAAAACTGCCGTTTACCATACCAACTCATCGATGGAACAGGTGAAACGTTAATCGCAAACAGTCACTTACTTTCCATCAAAGATTTGGACTTGAGCGACCAACTTCCAAACCTCATCGAGGCAGGAATCACTTCCTTCAAAATCGAAGGTCGTTTGAAAGACGTCGTGTACGTGAAAAACAACGTTTCCTACCTGCGTAAAAGATTAGATGCATTTTTGGAAAACAGCGAAGACTTTACCAAAGCCTCTTCTGGAAGAACGTTTTATAGTTTTGATGCCGAAATGGACCGTAGTTTCAACCGCGGTTACACCGACTATTTTGTAAATAAACGAACCGAAAAAATTGGCTCCTGGGAAAGTCCAAAATCCCAAGGACAGTACATCGGTAAAATTTTAGATATCAAAGGAAAAGGCTACCTCATCGAAAATGCTGAAATCCTAAACAACGGGGATGGTTTGTATTTCTTAAACGAAAACAACGAACCAGACGGAATGCAAGTGAACGTAGTCTTGAACAATGTTGTCATACCAAATACCTTCCGAGAAATTCCAGTTGGAACAGTCATTTACCGTAATTCCGATGCAGAATTTATTCGTTTGGTAGAACGAGAAGACAGCGCAGTTCGTAAAATTGGGGTGAACCTACATTTTTCAGAAACTGCAACCGGTTTCCAATTAACCGCAACTGACGAAGATGGTCATACAGCAACTACCCAACTGGAAACTGCCAAAGAATTAGCGAAAAGTGCGGATTCCATTATCCCGAATCTAGAGAAAAACTTAGCAAAAACGGGGAACACACCGTTTATTGTTGACAACATACACGTAGAAATTGCTGCAAATTGGTTTTTACCGATTTCAAAAGTAAACGAATTGCGTCGCGAAGTCTTGGAAATCTTGGTGGAACAACGCGTGAAAGAATACCACCGCGAAGAGTTCCAAATCACCAAAACGGACCATCCCTACCCTGTAACTTCACTCGACTATACCTACAACGTTTCCAACAAACTAGCACGTCAATTTTACGAACGTCACGGCGTAACCGAAATCGAAAAAGCCTTCGAATTACAATGGGATCCAGGGAAATCACGCGTGATGACCACCAAATATTGTGTGAAATACGAACTTGGCAAATGCGCGCGTTACCAACGCGATACGATGGGAACAAAAGTTGTTGAACCACTTACCTTAAAACATGGCGAAAATGAATACAAATTGAAATTCAATTGTAAACCATGCGAAATGGAAATTTGGGAGAAAGATGCCGAGTTGACGTTTGAGGAGGATGAAGATTAAGATTAAGATTCATGTACATCCCTAAACTGTTCGCACAACAAAATGAAACCGAAATTGTTCAATTTATTGAACACAACAATTTTGGCATACTAGTAAATCAAGTCGATCAGCGACCATGGGCAACACATATCCCTTTCATTTACAGTCAATCAAAAGAAGGAAAACACCAGCTCACCGGACATATTTCAAAAGCCAATAAACAATGGGAATCCTTTGGAAATGAAGATGAAGTCCTTGTGATTTTCTCGGGTCCACATGCATACATTTCTTCATCGTGGTATGATCATGAAAATGTTCCGACGTGGAATTATACTGCCGTACATGTGTACGGAAAAATCAGTCTATTAAACGAAGATGAGTTGTATCAAGAATTGGCTAAACTCATGGAAAAACATGAATCCTCAGTTCAAAATCCAAAAGTACTCGCTCAAATGCCTCAAGAGTTAGTCCGTAAAGAAATGAAAGGCATCGTTGGTTTTCGCATACACATCACTGAATTTCAAGCAGTAGAAAAACTTTCTCAAAACCGAGATGCTAAGAACCACCAAGTAATTATTAACGAACTAGAACAATCCAACGACACATCTTCGCATGCTATTGCAGGATTAATGAAAAAAAATAAAGAATAATGCTAACCCCTTTAGAAGAAACCCTAACCACACTTTATAAAGATGGAATGATTGCATTTCTGGAAAAACATCCCGAATATGTTGAAGAAGCGATACAGTTAGCAATCTCCGACAAACAACCATATTCTTGGCGTTCAGCGTGGTTACTCTGGAGTGTAATGACCAAAAACGACCCACGATTTGACAATCATATTCCTGCTATTCTACAAAGTATCAAAGAGAAACACGATGGACACCAACGGGAATTACTCAAAATCTTATACCTACTAGAAATTGACGAAACCTACGAAGGCCAACTTTTCGACCTCTGTATTTCACTATGGGAAAACATTCAGAAAAAACCATCGATCCGCTATACTGCCTTTCGTTTTTTAGTTAAAATTACAGACAAACACCCCGAACTCCGCAAAGAACTAGACTTTTTACTTGAACCTCGTTATTTCGAAACTCTTTCCCCAGGTGTCAAAAAAGGAGTATATAAAATGTTACAGTCAAAAAAAGTTAACTGATCTCAAGAAATAAAATTCAATAGAAAATAGTAATTTAGAATCAATAAATATTTTAATTAACCATTTAAAATTCGAAGCAAAATTCTGTTGCATTATTTTTTGAAGAAATGAAACGAATTGAAATGCTGGCACCATAAGGTAGCTTGAAGGGAAAAGAAGAGATCACCGAAATGGTAGCAATTTCAAGAGTGGAATGAACTAAAAAAAATTAAGCAACGAGTTTTCTTTTGCTTCTTTTCTTTTGCGGAAA
The DNA here is from genome assembly GCA_947463445.1 of Flavobacteriia bacterium. Taxonomy (GTDB): domain Bacteria; phylum Bacteroidota; class Bacteroidia; order Flavobacteriales_D; family Crocinitomicaceae; genus CANHVK01. Next base: position 16,186 of record CANHRS010000031.1, read on the forward strand.
AAGAAAAGAAGGGACAAAAAAAATAATTCAATGATTTCTCACTCTACCACCATCCCTGTCTCCATCGAAAACGTTTGGAAACATTTCCTACTAAAAATTGCACATCCTGAAAATTTCGTACCAGGAGTAAGCAACATCGAAATTTTGGAAGAAAAGCCAAACGAAGTCTTGCGCGCCATGGACATTCAAACTCCAAACGCTCCAAAAATTCGATTTACCGAAAAAATTACATGGAGTCCTTATTGGGTAAAATTCGAAATCATCGACCATCCATTCCACACAGGCTATGTAGACAACCTAGCTGAAAAAATTTCAGATACAGAAACCAAAATTACCTTTACCTTATACTGGAAAAATAAAGTCACAAGAGAAGATTTTACCCAACAAGAAATTATCACAAACGCAGTGAATAAAACGGCAGCTTATATCGTGGAGAAAGAAGGGTGAAACTGATGATATATAAAATTCATATTGTATTTATTAAGGTTCATCTATTGGTTAAATATAATAATTTAATGAAACCATAAATCATCCCCCTTATAAGGGAAGAAAAAGCACTGCTTTTGAAGACTGAACGATAGTGAAGGGATGAGGGGGATGACAAAACACATAAACACTTTATCTTTCATCACCTCCCTTAAACCCTACACTAACGCTTGGTCTTCGAAAGCAATGCTTTCTCTCCTCAAGGAGGGAAACCTTAAATTCTACCATACTAGAATTATTTTATCATTGTTATATATCAATTATAATTTTCTTAGACTTACTTTTTCCCCTTAAAAAAAAATAACAATCATGGAAATTTAAATTATTACCCTTAAATTTGAGTTGCAAAAATATACGGACAAAAATCCCTTATTTACTGCATGCATAAATATTAATTTTTAGTAGGAAATCATTATGGAAACTTCAAAAATCATTTACACTATTACCGACGAAGCGCCAGCATTAGCTACGTATTCTTTTTTACCAATCGTGAAAGCATTTCTTTCCTCTGCAGGAGTAGATGTAGAAACGAGAGACATCTCATTAGCAGCTCGTATTTTAGCAAGTTTCCCAACCTATTTAAATGCAGATCAAGAAGTAAATGATGCCTTAACAGAATTAGGAGAATTAGTAAATCTTCCAGAAGCAAACATTATTAAATTACCAAACATTAGCGCATCTGTACCTCAGTTAGTTGCTGCTGTAAAAGAATTACAAGCCGCTGGTTTTGCTATTCCTAACTACCCTGTGGATCCTCAAACAGAAGAAGAAAAATCTGTTCGTGCTACCTACGATAAAATCAAAGGAAGTGCAGTGAACCCTGTTATTCGTGAAGGAAATTCTGACCGTAGAGCGCCTTTCGCTGTGAAAGAATATGCACGCCAAAACCCACACTCTATGGGTGCTTGGAGCAAAGACTCGAAAACAAAAGTGGTTACTATGACTTCTGGCGATTTTAGAGCAAATGAACAATCCGTATTGATTGAAAATCCTACAAAAGTAAACATCGAGTTTGAAGGGAAAGATGGTTCAAAAGAAACGTTGAAAGCGAACTTAGGACTAATCGCTGGTGAAATCATCGATGCGACACACATGAGCGTTAAAGCGTTAAACGCATTTTTAGCAGAACAAGTTGCGTATGCTAAAGCAAACAATATCTTGTTTTCTGTTCACATGAAAGCAACAATGATGAAGGTTTCTGACCCAGTTATCTTCGGACATATCGTGAAAGTATATTTTGCGGATGTATTCACTAAACACGCCGCGAAAATCAAAGAACTTGGTGTTAATGTAAATAACGGATTAGCAGACTTATTAGACAAAGTGAAAGGTCACGCGGATATCGAAGCAGATATCGAAGCGGCTTTTGCAAATGGTCCAGCAATCGCAATGGTAAATTCAGACAAAGGAATTACAAACCTACACGTTCCTTCGGATGTGATTATCGATGCTTCGGTTCCTGCAATGATCCGTACTTCTGGTCAAATGTGGAACAAAGAAGGTAAATTACAAGATACACTAATTGTTATTCCAGATTCAAGTTATGCTGGAGTTTATGATGCTACAGTTAATTTCTGTAAAGAAAATGGAGCTTTCGACCCAAGAACGATGGGAACAGTTTCTAACATCGGTTTGATGGCGCAAAAAGCAGAAGAATATGGTTCACATGACAAAACATTCGAAATCAAAGCGGATGGTGTTGTGAAAGTGGTTGCTGAAAACGGAACGGTATTAATGAGCAGCGAAGTGGAAGCTGGTGATATCTGGAGAGCTTGTCAGGTAAAAGATGCTCCTATTCAAGACTGGGTGAAATTAGCAGTTAACCGTGCGAAAGCAACTCAATGGCCTACTATTTTCTGGTTGGATGAATCACGTGCACACGACAGACAAATCATTGCGAAAGTGCAAAAATATTTGAAAGACTACGATACCACTGGTTTAGATATTCAAATTTTATCTCCAACAGAAGCAACGCTTTATTCCTTGAAAAAAGTGAAAGCAGGAGAAAATACAAACTCTGTAACAGGTAACGTATTACGTGACTATTTAACAGACTTATTCCCAATCTTAGAAGTAGGAACAAGTGCAAAAATGCTTTCAATCGTTCCTTTGATGAATGGTGGAGGTTTATTCGAAACTGGTGCTGGTGGTTCTGCTCCTAAACACGTGGAACAATTCTTAGAAGAAAACCACTTACGTTGGGATTCTTTAGGAGAATTTTTAGCATTGGCTGTTTCCTTAGAACACTTAGGAAATACTTATAATAACCCTAAAGCTGCAGTATTAAGTCAAACATTAGACAAAGCTACTGCTCGTTTGTTATTGGAAGACAAATCTCCTTCTAAAAACGTGAAGGAATTAGACAACAGAGGTTCACATTTCTACTTGGCATTATTCTGGGCGGAAGAATTAGCTAATTGTGACGATGCTGAAATCAGTGCTTCTTTCAAAGGATTAGCGACTGAATTGGAAGCAAACAAAGAAACCATTTTAAATGAATTAAACGAAGTACAAGGGCAAGCAGTAAACATTGGTGGATACTACTACCCTAACGCAGACTTAGCGGCAAAAGCATTAAGACCAAGCGAAACGTTTAATCATGCTATTGAGTCTTTATTGACAAATGCGTAATTAAAAAATAAATTTTCAAACTCCTCTTTCAAATTGATTGAGGAGTTTTTTTCATTAAAAAATGTCATCCCCCTCGGTCCCCCTTCAACCTTCAACCTTCGACAGGCTCAGGTGAACAAGGGAAGATGGAAAGACTCGAAATATCAAATGAAGAATTTTATCCTATTTGTTTTACTTGTCACCTTATTCAGTTGTGGAACGATTCAACCAACTGCACCTGCAATACAAACAGTTGAACCAGTTATTAAGCAAGAAAAATCGGAGATAAATGTTCCTATTCAAGTAGATTTAACCTCCTACCTGAAAGAAGTGGAAAAACAAACACCCAAAACCTTTGAAGACGAAGTAAAACAATGTGAAGGAATAAGTTTTTGGTATAAATTGGAACGAAATCCCTTAGAATTTGATGGTAAAGACAATAACTTACTACTCGAACTTTCAGGCAAATATGCAATTAAATTGAATTACTGCCCGAAATGTACGGGTATGTTCTCGGATGAAGATCACTGCATTACACCAAGAATTTATGCGAGTTGTGGTGTAGGCGAACCAATGCGTAAAATCAAAGTGAGTACGTCAACAGCGCTTTCGATCGCAAGCAATTACCAACTTCAAGCGAAAACCGAAGTCAAAGAAATTGAAACCATCGACAAATGTCAAATTACTGTTTTTAAAGTCGATGCCACAAAAAAATTGGAAGAAGAAATGGCAAAAGCCTTGAAAGATGTTACTAAAGATATCGACAAGAAAATTGCGGATACGGATGTCAAAAAACAAGTTACAGATATTTGGAAACAACTAAACACCCCTATCTCTATTGCAGGAATGGGATATTTTTCACTCAATCCTAATTCGTTAAGTATCTCGAATCCTGAATTCTCCAAAAACAAACTAAACTTAATTGTTTCAATCTCTGCTTTTCCGAAAGTGTTACTCGAAACTAAAAACACGCCGATTCCTCCACTTCCAAACCTAAGTAACAACAAAGAGAAAAACAGTGGTTTTTCGATTCATTTAGACATTAACGGAAGTTACCAAGCGATCAACAACATATTGAGTAAAAACATCAATGGAAAAGAAATTTTACTGAAAAAAGAAAAAATAATCCTAGACTCGGTGAAAATCTTAGGCGCTTCGAATAAACAGTTATCCTTCCAAGTACATTTCTCCGGAAAACGAAGCGGAATACTTTATTTAATCGGAACTCCAACATTCGACAAAGAAAAACAAGTGATTTCATTTCCGGATCTTTCGTTTGATATCGACACCAAAAACAAACTGATAAAAAGTGCTGCGTGGCTTTTCGATGATCTAATTACCGATAAAATTCGCGAAGCTGCAATGTATGACTTGAAAAATGATTTAAAAAACAATAAAACTTTAGTCGAAAAAGAACTAAATCGCGACATGGATAAAAACATTCGTATGAATACCAAAATAACATCCATTGCTATAGATGGTATTTATCCCATGAACAACGAATTACTAATCCAAAGCAGCCTTATCGGTGAATTGAAAATCTTAGTGAAATAAATACTTATTACCTCAATCAAATACGTCACTCGTAACTTCATCTCTCGTCACTCAAAAGTCCGTCACTCGTAACTCATCACTTCGTAACTCCTCTTCCCCGCTATCCACCCCGTACTCCATGCTGCCTGAAAATTAAAACCTCCAGTTACCCCATCCACATCCAACACTTCTCCTGCAAAAAACAAACCAGGTTGATGCCTACTTTCCATGGTTTTAAAATCCACACCATCTAATGTAATTCCTCCAGCGGTAACAAATTCTTCTTTAAATGTCGTTTTACCTTTCACTTCGTAACGATCATTCAACAAGGTATTTACTAATTTATTAAACGCTTTTCCAGTAACTTCTTTCCAACGGGCATCGACGGAAATTGCGGATTTTTCCACTAAAAATTCCCACAAACGACTAGATAAACCAAAAGGATTGTAATTACTGATTTTCTTATCTGCATTCGTTTCTTTAACACGTTCTAGTTCGTTGCGTAATTCATCTTCTTTTTTAGTATGCAACCAATTAACTAAAACAGCAAAATCGTAGTTGTTTTCCGCTAATATTCGTGCTCCAAAAGCTGACAACTTTAGAATCGCTGGTCCGCTCATCCCCCAATGGGTAATCAACAAAGGTCCATCTGCTTCTAACTTTGTCTTTTCAACACGTACTAAAGCGGGTTCAACGACAATTCCCATCAAGGAACGAATTGGTTCGTTTGGCATATTGAACGTAAATAGCGATGGTACTGGCTGAACGATGGTGTGTCCAAACTTTTCTGCCCAACGAAGCGAATCCGCCTTGGGTTGACCACCCGTTGTATAAATCACACGATCCGCGAAAATTTCTTGCTCTAGTGATTTCAAAACAAAACATCCGTTTTCAAAACGAATATCGTTAATGGGTGTTTGTTGTTGAACGCGCACGCCTAAACGTTTTGCCTCAAACTCAAAGCAATCAATAATCGTTTGCGAACTATTGGATTTTGGGAAAATACAATTATCAGGTAAGGTCTCAAGTACTACCCCACGTTTTTTAAACCAATCTATCGTCGATTGCGCATTAAATTGCTCAAATGCTTTTCTAAGTTGATTTTTACCTCGCGGATAAAAATTAGATAGTTCTTTATTATCAAAACATGCATGTGTAACATTACAACGTCCACCACCTGAAACCTTAACCTTCGCTAATACCTTATTCGATTTTTCGTATATAGTCACCTGTGCATTTGGATGATGTTCTTTCGCAGAAATTGCAGCAAAAAATCCCGCTGCTCCTCCACCTACAACCGCAATGTTTAGATTTGAACTCATGTAACAAAAATAGTCAAATTATAGGTGAGCGAGATTCACCATTAAGAAATTTAGGACGATTAAACGTATTAAGGATTTAGCTTCATTAAGTTTTCTATCCTAATGGCTAGCCATTCTAAAATTTCCCTTAATTAACTTCATCCTAATCTTAAACTCTTAATCCCTAAACGGTAAAACACTTCTTTATATGGCAAAGCCATTCTAAATTTCCCTTATTTCACTACATCCAAATCTTACCCCCTTAATTTCTTAATGGTACCCCCCAATTACCCTTCTCGATCTTCCTTCACATCCAAAAACCTCGGTCCTGACTCAATCACCTTCACCCTTATCGGACACCCATCCACATGACTCCCATCCAAATACCCAATACTCATCAAGAATTCATTCACAATCTCACCTCCAGTAAATTTAAAGGTCTTTTTAAATAGTTTCATCCAATCCTTCAAATCCAAAGGATGATGATGGTCCAACCAAGCACTAAAAGAACCGTAAGACTTTTGAAGTTCTACAATCACTTGCGCATTATATATCGCCGCGTGCACTTTCAATCGGTTGCGAATTATTCCTGCATCTTGTAACAAACGCACGACATCCTCATCCCCATAATTGGCAACCAACTGTAGATCAAACTCACTATAAGCTTTTTTGAAATTTTGTTGCTTTTGTAAAATGGTATTCCAACTCAAGCCCGCTTGGTTTATCTCTAAAATCAAACGCTCAAACAACTCATTGTCATCCAAAATTTGAAAACCATAAGCAGTATCGTGATATATTTTATGCAAATTATCCGAATCCATGCGAGAAACAGCATCGCAATAAGAAGTTGGTTTGAGTTGTTGGTTCATAGATTTCTATTTATTCAAAAAAGTGCCAAAACCATGTAATTTCTTCATCCAATAATCAGAACTCTCAATTTCTGCAATAATAACCCCTTTCGAAGTACTTGCGTGTATCATTTTCAAAGGTTCTCCTTTTTCGGAAATGATAATCCCAACATGTGACACTTCATCTGAACCACTATTAAAAAATACCAAATCTCCCTTGGTAACTTCATCTTTATCTATTTTCCGACAGGTAGCAAATTGATCGCGTGAACTTCGACCAACTTGTACATTCGCTTTTTGCAATACATAACAAGTAAATCCACTACAATCAAAACCTTCTGGTGTAACTCCTCCGAAGACATAAGGAACACCAATATGCGTTTGCGCAATTTCTACTACTAACTCCCGATCTGCTGGTGCTACCTCCGTTTTTTTTGGTGAAGCGATTTTGCGTTGCTCAGAATAAGGTAAGCCTTCAAAAAGCCCAACGAGCACTTCTTTCAATTTACGATAAGATTCTTTATCCTTCTTTAACTTATACTTCTCTAATTCGTCCAACAAATAAAATCGTAATGAAGAAATTTCATCTTTGTGTTTCACAAAAAGTAATTTACTTTCTGGCAGTAACTTAATTTCTTTCAACAAATTTCCTCCCTCTACCCAAGGCGAAGGATTCCGACGTTTAAATAAAAACTTATTCTCCAAACGCAACAAGGAAATCGCACGATAATAACTTGGTATAAGAGAAGTATCATAATCGGGATTATTCACCAACTTATCCGCATTCCAATAAGTCAAACGATAATTTCCCTGTGAATACAATAAACTTAATTTATGCAAACTTCGATTTTGTCCATACGAAGTAGATACACACAAAATAAAAAGCAATAAACCAATAATTCGTATCTCAAGCAAATGTCTCATACTACTAATTTACAAAACAAGTTTCTAAAATTCTTATTTTATAGATAATTGTTACATTTACATATTAAACCATTGAATCATTTACCCCCATGTCCGTACATAAAGACGTAAAAAAAGTAACTACCCACGTACTTCAAGAAATGAAAAACCGTGGTGAAAAAATTTCCATGCTCACTGGATACGATTTCTCTATGGCTAGAATAATTGATGCCTCCGGTATTGATGTCATTTTAGTAGGTGATTCTGCCTCCAACGTGATGGCTGGTCACGAAACAACATTGCCAATTACACTCGACCAAATGATCTACCATGCAGCATCTGTCGTTCGTGCTGTCGAACGCGCTTTAGTGGTTGTAGATATGCCTTTTGGTTCCTATCAAGGTAACTCAAAAGAAGCGCTTTCAAATGCAATCCGTATCATGAAAGAGACCGGTGGTCACTCGGTAAAAATGGAAGGCGGTGAAGAAATAATCGAATCAATTAAACGTATTTTAACTGCTGGAATTCCGGTAATGGGTCACTTAGGGTTAACACCTCAATCTATCTATAAATTTGGAACTTACGTAGTTCGAGCTAAAGAAGAAGATGAAGCGAAAAGATTGATACATGATGCAAAATTATTAGAAGAAGCTGGATGTTTTGCAATCGTTTTAGAAAAGATTCCAGCAAAATTAGCAGAACAAGTTGCTAAGTCTGTTTCTATTCCAATTATAGGGATTGGCGCAGGAAATGGTGTAGATGGACAAGTACTTGTGGTACACGACATGTTAGGAATAAACAATGAATTTAGCCCACGTTTTTTACGTAAGTACAACAACCTGTATGAACAAATGTTCTCTTCATTTCAAGCGTATATTTCAGATGTAAAATCTGGCGACTTCCCTAACGAAAACGAACAGTATTAATAATTGAGACATAAGACTACAGACATTAGATATTAGACAAAATATAACCATTTCGTCTTCAATCTAAGGTCTAAGGTCTAAGGTCTAAGGTCTAAGGTCTTAAAAAAAATGATTCAAGGAAACACAGCTATACCTGATATTGATGTACTTTATGAAGACAACCATGTGATTGTTGTAAATAAAAAGCCTTCCGATATTGTGCAAGGGGATAAAACAGGCGATACAACCATGCCAGATAAAATAAAAGAATTCCTTAAAATCAAATACGACAAACCTGGAAATGTGTTTTGTGGCGTGGTACATCGGCTTGATAGACCCACAAGTGGTGCAGTTGTATTTGCAAAAACAAGCAAGGCTCTTTCGCGTTTAAACGAACAATTTAAAATTCACGACACCAATAAAGTATATTGGGCAGTAGTAGAACAAAAGCCTGAACAAAAACAAGGAAGATTAGAAAACTTTTTACTTAAAAACGAAAAACAAAATAAATCCTACGTTCACAACAAAGAAGTAAATGGTTCTAAAAAAGCAATCCTACAGTATAAACTCTTAAATTCTTCGGATAAATACCATTTATTAGAAATAAATTTAGAAACAGGCAGACACCATCAGATTAGAGCACAACTTTCTAATATAAAATGTATTATAAAAGGTGATTTAAAGTATGGCGCTAAAAGATCAAACCCAGATGGTTCGATACACTTACACGCTCGACATCTAGCATTTGATCACCCTACAACAAAAGAAAGAATTAAAGTAACTGCCCCTGTACCGAATGATGCATTATGGCAATGGTTTGAATCTAAAAACAATTAGTTTATTTAATTTTCATAAGAATCAAACAAGCAAACTACTTTTTTTAACTATATTTAAAATTAGTACATCCATAATACAAGTATAATTAATGTTCACAAAAAACATCTTCGGTAAAATCTTATTTTTCTTACGCTCCTTTTTTCCGATTCAGTTGCTTTTTGGCCACTTGAAATACAATTTATTCGCGCTTACATTTTGGATTTTCTTATTTTTAATTATCACAGATAAAATTGGTTTTTCCTATGGAATCCCATTCTTATTTTATTCCCCTGAATATAATGGTGAAATAGGATGGATATCCTTTGCTCTAATGGGATTTGCAATCGGTGGTTTTACCATGGCTTTTAATACCTACAGTTATATGAAACTAGGTACTAAATACCCATTTTTAGCAACCCTTTCCCGTCCGTTTATTCGTTTTTGTCTTAATAATGCAATTATTCCTATTATATATAATTTCTATTTTATCTATCGTTTTATAAATTTTCAACGCTTAGAAGAATTTGCATCGGAAGTAGATGTATACGCTTATATTTTTTCCTACTTAGGTGGTTTTACCTTGTTTATTTCAATTTCATTATTGTATTTCTTTCCAGTAAATAAAGATGTATTTAAGTTATTAGGAAAATCAAATGACGAAGAGAAAATAGAGGATGCTGTTGGTTCTATTCTTCATAATCAAATACATTGGACCGATTATTTCAAATACCAAAAGGATAGAACCTATATA
>CANHRS010000032.1 GCA_947463445.1 Flavobacteriia bacterium
AATGAATTAGAATTAGCAGGTGGAATTAACTATTTGTCGCACTTAACAAATAGAATAGGCACAACTGCAAACGTAGAGTTTCATGCCCGTATTATATCGCAAAAATATGTTCAACGAGAAATCATTCGACTTTCATCTGAAATGCTAACGGATGCTTTTGATGATACAGCAGATATTTTTGATTTGTTAAACAAAGTGGAAAAAGGCGTATTTCAAATTTATGCTGACAACATGAAAAAGGATGTTGATGAAATGCAAAAAGTGGTGTTTGATGCCATTGGAGAAATCGAGGATGCACGAAAAAACAAAAGCGGTATTTCAGGTGTTGCAACCGGATTTCCTGACTTGGATCGAATTACCTCTGGTTGGCAACGTTCAGATATGATTGTAATTGCCGCTCGACCAGCAATGGGGAAAACTGCTTTTACACTTTCGATGGCTAGAAATTGTGCCGTTGATTATAAAAAAGGGGTTGCTATTTTCTCCTTAGAAAAATGAATCTGGTGAATCTAATTTAGGTGTTGCGGAATTGATTATTGCAAAGCATAGAAACGGAGATTTAGGAACTGTTCGTATGCAATTTGTTGGAAAATATGCACTTTTCAAAGATTTTGACACCTATACAAAAGAAGATTCAACTTTTAACGCTACGAGCTTTATTACAAACCCGAATAACGAGGGGAATTTCACTTTTCAAAGTAAAATGAATACAACAAAAGACTCGTCTTTAAATGATTTTAACCTAGATGATGTGCCGTTTTAATTTTGTGTAAACTTCCACAAATATTCCGTTTTATTCACAGGTAATAACTCTACCATAAATTTATCACTTAGAAAAACAAATGCAATCTGATTATTTTCATCTTTGATGATAAGTGAATTATACTAAATTCAACCTTTCCTACAATGTTTAATTCTTTGAATACGTTTGTGGATTGAGTTAATGATTCCTCTAGAGGTTTAATGGTAAGGACTGTCAATCCTGTGAAAACATTTTATTAATCCAATTCTAAACGAAAACCTAGTATTTTCTCAAAATATGCCTTTAAAATGACCTCTAAAAGTAAAGTTTAGAGTTCAACATTAAATAAGGAGTTCCATTCTACAACCCCAACGTATTTATCAAACGTTCAATGATAATCTGAATAATACGTTTGTTAATCGTTTTGGAGTTTTCTCTGTAAAACGAGTATTCCTCCAAGGTAAAGCAACCAGAAATTAATCCAACAACTTCACTTCGGATTGCATTTCCTTTAAAAAGAATGGTTTGAATAAATTGTTTTTTTGCAGCTCTAGTCAAATTTTGAAATGCAGCTTGACTTAACTCACTTTCCAAACGCAAGAAAAGTAAATCGTGTTGCATTTTAATTACCGGTCGTAAGGTTGAGTTTTGAAATTTTTCCTCCAACGACATGTTTTCGTTTACAAGCGCGGTTGGAACTTGAGGTCTGATAGCGATTTTGGTTGACATAAAAATGAACAATAAAGATAGTACAAAGGTATTCGAATTCATTAATAATTAAAGTTTTTCTATTTGTTTTCCCGTCCATACGTCGTACTTTTGCAGTAGACCCTAAAATTAAAATCATGCGTGTAGAACAAATGTATACTGGCTGTTTGGCACAAGGAGCCTATTATATTTTATGTAATGGAGAAGTTGCAATTATTGATCCACTTCGCGAAGTACAAACATACATCGATAAAGCGAAAGCGGACAATGCTACCATCAAGTATATTTTTGAAACGCATTTTCATGCAGACTTTGTGAGTGGGCATTTAACACTTGCAGAAAATACGGGAGCAGAAATTATTTATGGTCCAACAGCAACTACGAATTTCAAAGCTACTATTGCTAACGATGGGCAACAATTTCCTCTTGGCGACTGTACGATTAAAGTATTGCATACTCCTGGACATACCATGGAAAGTTCTACCTTTTTATTAATCGATAAAAATGGTAAAGAACATGCTATTTTCTCCGGTGACACCTTGTTTTTAGGCGATGTCGGTCGACCAGATTTAGCACAAAAAGCAGCAAACATGACGCAAGAAGATTTGGCTGGTTTATTGTTTGAAAGTTTACGTACCAAAATCATGACATTGCCTGACGATACCATTGTATACCCAGGACATGGTGCAGGATCCGCATGTGGTAAACATATGTCGAAGGAAACTGTTGGAACTTTAGGGGAGCAAAAACAAAGCAATTATGCCTTACGTGCAAACATGACAAAAGTAGAATTCATTCAAGAAGTTACAGATGGTTTACTTCCTCCTCCTTCTTATTTTCCACTTAACGTTATGTTGAATAAACAAGGGTATGAAAGTATCGATACCATCATCGAACGAGGTACTTTAGCATTGACTCCAGAAAAATTTGAACTCATTGCTAATTCCTCAGATGCCATTGTTTTAGATGTTCGTTCCGAAAAGGATTTTATTCAAGCGCATATTCCAAACGCTATATTTATTGGTGTAGATGGTAGCTTTGCACCTTGGGTTGGTTCTTTATTACAAGATGTAGCACAAGAAATATTGTTAGTAGTTCCTGAAGGACGCGAAAAAGAGGTTGTTACTCGTCTTGCACGCGTGGGATTTGACCATACCATCGGATATTTAGCAGGAGGAATTTCTGCATGGGAAAAAGCTGGTAAAGAAGTAGATTCTATTGAATCGATTTCGGCAGAAGTTTTTAAAACTCAATTGACAGAAGATTCACTCGTATATGATGTTCGTAAAATAAATGAATTTGAGAGTGAGCATGTTCCTCAAGCACATCTTGCATCTTTAGACTACCTAAATGAACATTTAACCGAATTTCCAAAAGACAAGCCATACTTTATCTACTGTGGTGGTGGTTATCGTTCGGTTATAGCCGCTTCCATTTTAAAAAGTCGTGGTTACCATGGAATGATCAATGTGGAAGGAGGGTTTAGTGCTATTAAAAAAGCTGGTATTGCAACAACAAATTTTGTTTGTCCAACTACTTTAAGAAATTAATAATTAAGTCTTACGTTATTATACATTGTGAAAAATCGCTTGTTTCTTATTACTTGTTTATCATTACTAGTACTGATGTTAGTAGTATCCACTTCGTGCAAAAAATCGAGTGGCCTATCACAGGCGAATGTAACATTTTCAACAGACACGTTACTTTTTGACACTGTTTTTACTACCTTAGGTTCTACTACACAACAATTCAAAATTTACAACCCGGACTCTAAAACAATCCTTGTTCAGGAAGTAGAATTAATGGGCGGAAAAAACTCTCCATTTCGCGTCAATTTAGATGGAGTTTCCGGAACCAAATTTGAAAATTTAAGCATTGAAGGGAAAGATAGTTTATTTGCCTTTGTGGATGTCAAATTAAATGTAAACAACCAAAATTTACCAATGGTTGTGGAAGATTCTATTCGTTTTAAAACAAATGGGAAAAACTATTATTTACAATTAGCGGTTTGGGGCCAAGATGTATACATACACAACAATGAAATATTAAAAGAAAGTCTTTGGAAAAGTGACAAACCACATTTAATTTACGGAACCGTCGCTGTTGATTCAGCAAAAACACTATCCATTGAAGCTGGCGCGAAGATTCACTTGCATAAAAAAGGAATGTTAATGGTGTACAAAAGTGCTTTGCATGTAAATGGTACGAAAGAGAAACCTGTAATTTTCCAAGGAGATCGTTTGGAGGATTTTTACAAAGAAGTATCCGGACAATATTATGGGATTTACTTTCATCAGGCGCAAGCGTCTACGATTAATTATGCGGAAATACGTAATGGAACCGTTGGAATTCATGTGTATAGTGCAGATAAAGAAAATCAGCTAGCTACTTTAACTTTAAGCAATACCCTAGTGCAAAACCATGCAAGTTATGGCGTATTATTATTTGCAAATCCTGCAGTAAAAATGGAAAACTGTATCGTTTCGAATAATGAAAAATATGGTCTATTTATTTTACAAGGTGCACGGTATTATATAAATCATTGTCATCTTTTAGATTACGGAAAGGATGAAAAATCTGCTGCTATCGTTCTCAAAAATAATTACTATAATCCAACAGATAAAACGAACTATCTTTCCGATATGGAGGGCACTATAAATAACTCTGTAATCTATGGTCCAAGAGAATTTGAGGTATTAATAGATACCATTCAAAATGTAAATGCAAAAATTAATCTCGTGTTTAATTCGTGTTTGATTAAATGGAAAAATGAAAATAGTGGTTCGAACTTTAAAAATATTCGTTGGAATTTAAACCCTTATTTTAAAAATCCTTCAAAATACGACTACCATTTTGAAGCAAATTCTCCTTTACAAGGAGGAGCAGACCCTGATTTAATGAATGCCTTTGACATAGAGGGAACACTTAGATCTTTAACTGCACCTGATATTGGAGCGTATGAAATGAATTAATAGCAGTAGTTCAAAACGACATATACTATGAAATATAACCTATCTGAAATTACCGAATTAATAAAAAATAGAAGAACGATTTATCCAGAACAATTTAGTTCCCGTAAAGTACATCGCGAGCAAATTGAGGCGATGCTAAACAATGCTATTTGGGCGCCAACACATGGTAATACGCAACCATGGAGATTTACTGTTTTTACAGAAGAGTCTAGACAGCAACTTGCAGATTTTCAAGCACAATTATATTTAGATACAACGCCAAAAGAAAACCACAAAGATAGCAAAGTTGCAAAATTACTGACGCGTCCATTACAAGCATCTGCAGTAATTGCAGTTTGGATGAAACGCGATGAAACTGAAAAAATTCGTGAAATTGAAGAAATAGAAGCGGTTGCGTGTGCGATTCACAACATACAATTGACAGCAGCAGCCTATGGAATTGGGGCATATTGGTCAACTTCAGCTTTTATCTACACACCTGAAATGAATGCTTTTTTAGCTATCGAAGAAAAAGATAAATGTTTAGGAATGATCTATTTAGGCTATCCAGAAATTGAGTGGCCTAAAAGTCACCGTAAACCAATTGAATATTTGACAACTTGGAAATAAATGAAGTGCTTTTTACTACTTTTATTGGTATTTACGCATAGTACTTGGAGTTATTCGCAAGAATCGACTTCTCGTGTGAAGGCATTATTTGGTATTCAATATAAACCCTTAATTGCTGGTGATTTTATTGGTTCATCGCGCTTATTAATCAAAAACGACACTTTACAAGGGGAATTTACCCAACAATTAGGCTCTTCGTTTGGAGGAGTAATTCGTGTACAATTCAAGAAAAATATTGCTTTAGAAACAGGTATAAATCAGGTTCAACGTCACTATAATATCCAATTTTCACAATTAGATTCGGTAATTACCACCAATAAATCGTTAAAAATTGTAGCATTCGACATCCCCGTAAACGCCTTGTTTTTCGTGAAGTTAGCAGACAAAATATTCATGAACACCTCTTTGGGTCCTTCCTTTGTTTTCAACCCTTCCAATGTCGCTACGAATGCCATCTATAATAAATATAATGTTTTTCGTGCGGAGGGTAGGATGCGTAGTGTATTTGCAGTAGAACTGAATGCTAATATCGGTTTTGAATATCGTACAGTGAGAAATGGGTTCTTTTACTTGGGTGCTTCAGGTCGTGTACCATTTAAGCCAATTTTCGACGTAGCAGTAAGTAATGAAAATACGGTTAAAAATCAAAAAATGGTTATCTATGGTAGTATGTCAGGCACCTATATTTCTTTTGATTTTCGCTATTTTTTCCCCTATAATAACAAAGCAAGTTTGAAGAGTGGGATGCCAATTGAACAATGATTTAATGTAGCAATTAATTAATGTGAATATGTACCAATGGACGAATTTAGCAATGTGGAAATTGATTAATGTGGACAATGTGCTTCGAGCATTACACGTGCCTCATCATTTCCTAAATACGCAGCACGACTAAAATCGGCACAACCAGCTAGGATATTATTCACTTTATGGTATGCAATTCCTCGTTGGACTAATGCCTCATCGTTGTTTTGGTCTAACTCGATTGCTTTAGAGAAATTTAGGATTGCATCCGTATAATTTTCTTGAGTGCTAAGTAATTTACCACGTTCCACATAATAATTTCCTTCCGATGGTTTTAATAAAATCGCTTTGGTAAATGATTTATTCGCCTTTGTGAGTTGATTCAATGTTGTGAAATAAGTACCATATAAAAATTGTACTTTGGATTTATCTTTTGTGATTTTTTGGAAGCGTTTTATATCGGTTAATGCCTGTTCGTATTTTTTTAAGGTTAACAAACAATAAAAATGCGCCTCCAAAGCAGATTGATTTTTAGCATTTAACAGTAAAGCATTCGTATAATTTTCAAGTGCTTTTTCTGGTTCATTTTGCGCTTTGTGGCAGTCTCCTAAAAGAAAAAACGTGTTTTCTAATATATAGTCTTTTTGGGAAACACGTAACAAACTGGTATAATATAGGTCTTGAATTGCTTCGCTAAAATAGCCTTCTTGCGCATAAACAGCCCCTCTTTTATAATAACATATACTGCATTTGGAATCTAGCTCAATTGCACGTGAATAATACTGTAAAGCGATGGAAGGATTTTTTGCAGAAATACAGCTATCCCCTTTGGTTACTAACTCTGAAAGAGATTGGGAGAAGGAAATATCTACAATAAAAACAAATAAGATGCTGATTAAAAAAAACTTCATAAAAATACGTTTGTACACAAAGATATATTTTTCAAGGTGTTCAATTCAGTCTAATTCGTAGTTTTGTAAAAAAAATGCTATGAATACGATTTCAACCATCATCCAAAAACTTTCCCTACAACCACATCCAGAAGGCGGATTTTATAAAGAAACGTATCGTTCTGCAGACACCTGTTTGGATGGTTCTCGCAATCTACAAACAGCCATTTATTTTTTATTGACATCCGATAATGTTTCTCATTTTCATCGGATTAAAAGCGATGAGATATGGTATTTTCATGCTGGAAGTCCGTTACTTGTTCACACATTAACCGACGAAGGCCATACGCAGTATATGGTTGGAAATGATCTATTAGCAGGTCAAACACCTCAACTTCTCGTACCTAAGAATACCATATTTGGTTCTTCGGTTTTGGAAAAAGACAGTTATTCCTTAGTTTCTTGTTCGGTTGCTCCGGGATTTGATTTTACAGATTTTGAATTATTTTCGAAAGAAGATTTAATGAAAGACTATGCAGATTTTGAAGGGATAATAGATCTTTTGACGTAATTTTTTTGTAAATTTGAGTGTATAAATTGTGATTATGAAAATTATAGCAGAAAAGCGTTCAATTAAAAAATCTACAATGATTGATATTGTTGATTTTGAAAAAAAAATTGCAACTATATCTGAAACAATTATTAAACCACAAATAGAATTTGCAAGCAAATCTTCAGATATTGAGTTGACACAAATTCAAAAGGCCTATTCAAATTGCAATATCCACATCTAATAATCATCGCAGGTTGTAATGGAGCTGGTAAATCAACATTTTCATCTTCATTAGTTAAAAATGTTACTCCTTTTGATTATGATAAAAAATTTATTGAAATATATAATCAATTAAGAGATTCAGAATTCAGAGATCAAATAGCTACTAATCAAGTAACAGAAGAATTAAATCATTTGATTTTGAGTTCGTTTTTAGAAAAAAAAACAATATGTTTTGAAACGAATTTACATGTATTTCCTTTTACTTGGATAAATGAAGCGAAGAGTTTAGGTTATAAAATTTCCATGTATTTTTTTAGTTTAAAAAATATTGAACTTGCTAAAAAACGTGTTGAAATTCGCACAAAAAACAAAGGTCATTATGTGAATGATAGTACAATTGAATTTAAATGGAAAGAAGGGTATAAAAATTTAAATATTCACTTTTCATTGTTTGACCATATAATTTATCTAGATAATACCAAACCTTATTCTCCAAAGGTTATGTTCGAATTAGAAAAAGATGAAAAATTAGATTTTAAAATCTATTTATATCAACCTATAATTCCTAAATATATCAAACATCGATTACCTTCAATATTTGAATTACTAGCAAAAAATGACAAATAATTTAGATTCTGATATCCGTTTCATGCAACGTTGCATCGACCTCGCTCAATTGGGCAGTGGGTATGTTGCTCCCAATCCGATGGTGGGTGCCGTGATTGTACTAAACGACGAAATTATAGGGGAAGGGTATCATCAAAAATACGGTGAAGCGCATGCGGAAGTAAATGCAATAAACACTGTCGAAGACAAAAGTAGGTTGTCTGAAGCCACCATTTATGTTAGTTTAGAACCTTGTGCACATCACGGAAAAACCCCTCCCTGTGCGGATTTATTGGTGGCACATGAATTCAAACGCGTTGTGATTGGTTGTGTAGACTCGAATGAATTAGTTGCTGGAAAAGGAATTGAACGACTACAAGAAGCAGGAATCGAAGTAACTGTTGGAGTTCTCGAAAAGGAATGTAAGTCACTCAACAAACGTTTTTTCACCTATTTAAATAAACAACGTCCTTACATCGTTTTGAAATGGGCACAAACCCAAGATGGTTATATTGATCGTCCACGGGAAGAAGAAATTACAGAACGTAAAATCAATTGGATTAGCGCACCAGAAACGCAGTCACTAGTTCACCATTGGCGCAGTCAAGAACCAGCGATTTTAGTTGGTTGGAAAACAGTAGAACACGATAATCCTAGTTTGACAGTACGGGAAGTTAGCGGTAAAAATCCTTTGCGCGTAATTATTGATAGTCAATTGAATATGCCACAAGATTCGACTGTATATACCGACGGTGATCGCACGGTGATTATCAATAAAATCAAGACAGAAACGATTGGTAATGTGGAATTAATCAAACTCAATCAAATAAACACCAAGAACATACTCGATGTATTATATGGTCTAAACATTAGCTCCGTTTTCGTTGAAGGCGGCAGTAGTACTATTCAACATTTTTTAGTAGATGGATACTGGGATGAAGCACGCGTTATTGTTGGACAACATACATTTGGTGATGGAATTAAAGCACCAAGAATGTCAGGCGCACCAAGTAGAACCTACACATTTGCTGGAGATACGGTACATCATTATGTGAAGTAAAAGATTTATTTTTTTAACTCGGAGACTCGGAGATTTTCACAAAGGGCACAGAGTTTTTTTTTTGATTGACACAGAGATGATATGAGATTTGGATGTGAAAATATTTGTGTTTCTTCGTGCTATTGTATCCTTATTTTTATTAATTAGACATTAAAAACAAGTTTAAAGGTTTTGAGGTCACCATTTCTTTTTTCTATCTAAAAGATCGATGATTTCGACGTAAGAACCAGAAAAATAGATGTATTTATGCTTAAAGCTTGGTGAAATATATTTTTTAAGGTTATAAACTTAAAATATTTTGATAAATTCAGGTAATAACCTTAAATTTACATATTAATTATCAGGTTATAGCCTTATGAAAAATAATAAACAACAATTGCTATTAGAGCAGACAGACGAGAAAATACAAGTGTTTAAAGAATTAAAAACCATTACAACCCCCACTAAAGGTTGGATAAACACCTTCCGAACAGCATTAAAAATGTCATTACGTCAATTAGGACATCGTTTACAAATTGCACCTCAAAGTGTCAAAGAGATTGAAGTTCGAGAAGCAAACGGAACAATAACCTTAAAATCATTGCGTGATGTTGCCAATGTCTTAGATATGCAGTTGGTATATGGTTTTGTTTCTAAACACGAATCCTTAGAGCAAATGATAGAAAAAAGGGCGAAGGAGTTAGCTAAAGAAATTGTACTGCGTACAAACAACACAATGACCTTGGAAGATCAACAAAATTCAGCAGAACGCATTGAGCAAGCCATAGCACAAAAAACAGCCGAAATCAAATATGAAATGCCAAAATACTTATGGGATTAACGATTGAGTATATTGACGGACAAACTCCATTGAGTGAGGAGGAAAAAGAAGGGTTAAAAATTTCATCAATTACAACACGAAAAGAATTAGATGAATTTGAACAACTCAATATCGAGAAAGCAATCCAATGGACGTTTGGTAAAAAAATAAAAGCAGAACAGCTCCTATCTGAAAAATTCATCAAAGATCTGCATAAAAAAATGTATGGTGATGTTTGGAAATGGGCAGGTGCGTTTAGAACCTCCGAAAAAAATTTAGGTATTAAGAGTTACTTGATTCCAATACAACTCAAACAATTATTAGATGACACCTTATTTTGGCTTACTAATAATACCTACTCCCCTGCTGAAACAGCTATACGCTTCAAACATCAATTAGTAAGTGTGCATTGTTTTCCAAATGGAAATGGGCGACATTCAAGGTTAATGGCTGACTTAATCATGGAAAAGTTGTACCACCAACCCTTTTTTACGTGGGGTAGCAATAACCTAATTAAAGCAACAGAATTACGAAAAAATTATATTAATTCTATAAGAAAAGCAGATAATTACGACATTCAACCTCTGATTGATTTTGCAACTTCATAAAATATACATTTGCTGGAGATACGGTGCATCATTATGTGAAGTAAAAGATGTATTTTTTAACACAAAGTCGCGGAGATTTTCACAAAGTGCGCAGATTTTTTTTTTTGTTTGGCGCAGAGATGATATGAGATTTGGATGTGAAAATATTTGTGTTTCTTCGTGCTATTGTATCCTTCGTGTTTAAAGATTCAAAGCAGTTTAATCTTGATAGAAATAAAATACATACTTTAATTACAAAACATAACCCATAATTCATACTCTTTCCCATGTTCTCCATCTTTATCTCCGTACTCGCAACTACCTGGATTTTCATCCTTTTCAAACTTTTCCCGAAGTATGGTGTGAATACGTTTCAAGCGATTGTAATTAACTACCTCACAGCTTGCGTTTGCGGAATCTCCCTTTATGGAAACACCCTTACAAAAACTGCATTTGAACACACTAGTTGGATTCCATTTGTGTTTTTGTGTGGGATACTATTTATTTCTCTTTTCTATTTAATGGGACTTAGTTCTCAACGAAACGGGATGTCCATTACCTCTGTAGCAGTGAAAATGAGCATGGCCATTTCCATGGGTTTGATGATTTTCATTTACAAGGAGGAAATTACTTGGATGAAAGTTGCAGGAATAATATTTTCAATACTTGGAGTAATTATAATGAGTTACGAGCGAAGTCCCGAAAGCTTTCGGGAGACGAGTGACGATAATCGTAACCCGTCGCTCGTAACTCGTCACTCACTTTATTCTCGTAACTTACTTCTCATCGCTATCTTCCTTGGCTGTGGACTGCTAGATGTAGTACTTAATTATGTTCAATCTTTTCATTTACAATATTTAAGCACATCCTTATTTAGTGCTTTTGGGTTAGGCATGGCAGGTATTTTTGGCGGAATAATGCTATTAATCAAAATATTACGTAAGAAAGAAACATTTGAAAAGAAAAGTATTATAGCAGGAATATTATTGGGTATTCCAAACTATTTTTCGATCTACTATTTAATCCAATCGTATTCTTCCACTTCTTGGTCAGACTCAACGGTTTTAGCTGTATTGAATGTCGCAACTGTTATTACCTCTACCCTAGCTGGATTAATACTTTTTAAAGAAAAATTGAACCTTCCAAAAAGTGTAGGACTTGTCTTATCTCTACTTGCAATCGCCTGCTTTTATTTTGCAAAGTAATTCCTTATTTTTGTGGCATTATGATTCAATACAAAAAAGTTGCTTTTTACACCTTGGGTTGCAAGTTAAACTTCTCCGAAACATCGACAATCGCTCGTTTGTTTGAAGACGCTGGATTTGCAAAAGTGGATTTCGAAGATGCTCCAGATGTCTTTGTTATAAATACCTGTTCTGTTACCGACAACGCAGATAAAAAGTGTAAACAACTGGTTAAAAAAGCCTTGAAAGTGAATCCGAATGCATTCGTGACGATAGTTGGCTGTTATGCGCAACTTAAACCAGAAGAAATTGGGAAAATTCCAGGTGTCGATTTGGTATTGGGAGCGAATGAAAAATTTGATATTCTTGCGTATTTAGAGCAAACAGATAAAAAAGAAGAAGCGCAAGTTTCTTACCAAAATATTAAAGAAACGAAGGATTTTATTCCGTCTTTCTCTTATGGGGACAGAACGCGATCGTTTTTGAAAGTACAAGATGGCTGTGATTATTTTTGTACGTTTTGTACCATTCCATTAGCACGTGGAAAAAGTCGCAATGCAAGTATCGCAGAAACCTTGGTGGAAGCAAACAAAATTGCACAAACAGAGATCAAAGAAGTGGTGTTGACAGGTGTAAACATCGGTGATTTTGGACAAGGAGAAGGGGAAAATTTCTTTCAATTAATTCAAGCCTTAGATAACGTGGACGGTATAGATCGCTTCCGAATTTCATCCATTGAACCAAATTTACTTTCCAACGAAATCATTGATTTTTGTTTGACCGATGCACACAAATTTGTTCCGCATTTTCATATTCCTTTACAAGTTGGGAATGACCGTATCTTAAAAGCGATGCGCAGAAAATATGAACGTTCCTTGTATGCAGAACGCGTAACACAAATCAAATCTTTACGCGCAGATTGTTGTATTGGTGTGGATGTGATTGTTGGTTTTCCAGGAGAAACAGACGAAGAGTTTTTAGATTCGTACAACTTCATTCAAAGTCTTCCGATTTCTTATATACATGTATTTACCTATTCAGAACGCGCAAACACGAGCGCCCCTAAGTTAGGCGAGTTTGTACCGATGGAGAAGCGCAAGGAGCGCAGTAAAATGTTGCACATCCTTTCCGATAAAAAGAAACGTGCTTTTTACGAAGAGAATGTTGGATCAGAACGCACCGTATTATTCGAAGCGGAAGAAGAAGAAGGAATGATGTACGGTTTTACAGAAAATTATGTAAAAGTGAAAACTCCTTTTCAAGTGGAATTGGTAAATAATTTCCGTAAGGTTCGATTAACAAATATTGATCGCGACGGAATAATGAAGGTCGAATTCATTTAAAGTAACACAATGCATTTTACAAAACTTTTATGCCTGATACTCGGATTGAGTACAGCTTGTATTGCTATGGGTCAAGATTTCCTTAAGCGTTTCAAACAATTGGATGTAATTCGATATGATTTAAAGATTAACCTCTTTGAAAAACAAAACAAGATTGTTGTAAGAGAAAATGTCACTATCCAATTTCTTCAAAAATCAGATTCTTTTCAATTAGATTTGGTTGGACGATTTCAAGATAGTTTAGGAATGAAAATTTCGAATATTACACTCGATAATCAACCTATTAAATATAAACAATATGCAGAGAAAGCCACCATATTTACAGCTACTATTCCCAAAGGTGAAAAAAGAACGTTCGTTATTCAATTTGAGGGAATCCCAACCAATGGTTTAATTATTGGTAAAAACAAATTTGGCGATCGTACGTTTTTCGCAGACAACTGGCCTATGCGCGCGAAACATTGGTTTGCTTGTGTAGATCATCCTTCAGATAAGGCGAACTTCAAAATCGAGGTAGATACACCTTCCAATTTTGAAATCGTTTCAAATGGAACACAAGTCAATAGAACCGAAAACACAAAAAATAAAAGAGCAGTCACCCACTATGAATCCAAGATAGATATCCCAACCAAAGTCCTTGTTTTCGGAGCTGCTAACTTTGAAAAACAAACTTTACCTCGCAAGAAAAATCAAGTAGAAATCACCAATTTTGTGTATCCACAAGAGAAAGGCTTCAAAGACTTTGAACAAGCAGATACCATATTAGCGTATTTTGAAGCACACATCGGGAAATTCCCATTTGAAAAATTGTATAACGTGCAGTCGACCACGATGTACGGAGGTATGGAGAATGCAGGATGTATTTTTTACGATGAAAAAGCAATTACTGGAAAAGGTACAATAAACGAATTAATTGCGCATGAAATCGTGCATCAATGGTTTGGTAATTCAGCTACGGAACTCGACTGGCCACATTTATGGTTGAGTGAGGGATTTGCAACCTACTTAACCAATTTATATGTTGAGGACCATCTAGGGAAAAGTACTTTCTTACGTCAAATGCGTAAGCAACGGGATGCTGTTATACGATTTCATAGCAAAAACAAACTACCATTAAAAGATACCATTTCGACCAATACACAAGAAATGCTTAATACCAATGCATATCAGAAGGGCGCATGGGTTTTACATATGCTTCGTGAACAGGTAGGTAAAGAATTATTTTGGAAAGCGATTGCAAGGTATTACGACACCTATAAATATGGCAATGCTACGTCAAAAGATTTCATCTATGTATTTGAACAAGTGACACATAGAAATTTTACGCAGTTTTACGAAGAGTGGATTTGTCAGTCTGGATATCCAATTATCTCCTATACGATGGAGGAAGTGGATAAAAAATTTAAAATAAAATTCAATCAAAATCAAAAAGAAAACTTTCATTTCTCGTTAGAATTTTTAGTTTTGTATGAAGACAATACAGAAGAATTGAAAACGTTATTTTTTACAGATAAAGAAGTTGTACTAGAATTGCCAACTTCTAAAAAAGTAAAAAATATTATGTTAGATCCTAATTTCAAATTATTGTTTGATGAAAAAAAATAAACCATGAAGCTTTTACTCTTAAGTTTAACTCTTTTCCTTTTCTCTGGTTCGTCCTACAAGACGGATGATATTTTGGGTATGTGGTTAGACGAGAGTCAAAAACTGATTGTTGAGTGTTATAAGTTTGACAACAAATATTATGCGCGCATCAAGTGGTTTAAAAATGAGAATAAAAAAATAGAAAAATTTTCTGAAAAAGGCCTGCCAAAATCCCAATGGTTAAATTACAAGGTCATGGAGCATTTCTCCTATAATGGAGAATATTGGACTGGTGGAACCATACACCAAATCAAAAAGGGAACTTCTTATGACGCAACGATACATATGAAAAGTTACAACGCCATTGTGGTGCGAGGCTATGTCTTAGTGACACTTTTGGGAGACGATGTGAATTTTTCGAGGTATACGGGCGGATTGCCGAAGCAGGAGTGAGGAACGAGTGACGGAAGTGACGAGTGACGGAAGTGACGAGTGACGGAAGAGGTGATAAGAGAGTTAAAAGTGACGAGTGACGCAAAATTAGGTATTGACGAGTGACGGACGAAAGGGTTTGAAGTGACGGGTAAAATTCAACTTTTTTTAACTTCAAATATTTTTTATAAACGAACTTTTTAACTAACTTAAATAAGAAAAGTTAGAAAAATGTTTGAATTTGAGAGATTGTCTGTTTACGAGAAAGCCAAAAAATTAAATAAATCCGTAACCTTATTTTTAGAAAATTCATTAGTTGACACAATTACAAAAAGTCAACTGCGAAGAGCTTCGTTTAGCGTTATGCTAAATATTGCAGAAGGATCTGGAAGATCAACAAACAGAGACAAACGAAATTTCTTAGTTATTTCTCGTGGTTCAGTATTTGAATGTGTCGCAATATTTGACTACTTAAAAGATTTAAATCAAATAGATAAAAATTCCTTTGAAAAATACTATTCCTACCTCGAAGAAATCTCGAAAATGCTCCTAGCTTTAATCAAACATTTTGAAAAATAAACGATTAAAATTGGTCAATCTCTTCACTCTATAAAAATCAACTCAAAATGCCGTCACTCGTCTCTTCCGTCACTCTATAAGAATCAACACAAAACGTCGTCACTTCGTCACTTCCGTTACTCGTCACTCTATAACCATCGGATTCTCCAACACAGCATCCACCAAGCGCTCCGTGTATTTCTCTATTGCGGGATTCATCACAATTTTTTGACATTTTGGGAAACTTTCGGTCATACGAGTTACATGGGCAACCGAACTGAATTTTAAGCATTTTTCAGAATCAACAACTAAAAAGTATTTCAGCTTATTGATGTTAATACCATTTTGAAAATATAGTTCATTTACGCGTTTTGGAGTACCAATAACAATGTCGGCACCATTAAACAAATCGTTACGTTGTTTTACTTTTTCACGACTTTCATACGTCAGTGTATGAATCATTTCTGTACGTTTGGATATTTTCACCCAAAGTGCTTCGATATCTAAACAGGATTGGTTATCCGCTGCAACTATTAGAATACGTGGTGCATCATCATTTGCTGGAACTTGAATTTTCTCAACAAAGCCAGCGAGTAAAGCGATTATCGCTTCTTGTTTTTTATCGTTTAAAATAAGAAGATCTCCCCCACTTTTCACGCGTTTTAAACAAGCAATTTGAAATTCTGAATCTACTTTTAATTCAAACTTTTCTAAATTTTCGATAAGTTGCTCAAACTTGATGTACTGCATTTTGGAAGGTTTTGGAATGTATAAAAACAAAAAAACGGACTTAAAAAATCCGTTTTCGTTTAAAAAAATGTAGAATTACATTAATTCATTTAATTTGTGGATAAAGTTAACCGCTGTTTCTTCCACTTCTTTGTGAATAGCAGGGAAATCTTTAGAAGTTTTTGCTTGGTGAATTTTCTCCGTCATACTGTTTCTAAACCCAATTACTTCTTCAATTAATTTATTAGTAACTTCTGTTTTAGATTCGTTATATAACTGTACGCTGAAGCATTCTTCCACTACGTCAAAAACCATTTTGTTAAGGTCTTTTTTAAAATTTCTTTTACTTGCCATTATTCTTATATTTTCTGTAAAGATACGTCTTTCTTTAGATTGAAAAAAAGTTTGCTGTTAAATATTTCAGGTTTATTTAGAAATACGAATTCCTAATTTCGCCGTAAGACCATTCGTCATCTTTGGTTCGTAAACATTTGACTTTCTCAAGGCAATTGAATATCTATATTCGAGTTCTACATTTAACATGCCGTATCTGTAATTTATTCCAGGTGTAAATGATACTAATCGATCAATATTTAACATATTTCCTGTATGAAAAAAAGAAGTAGTTGACAGGTCTTTTATACCAAATTCAGCATAATGTACACCCATCTTTAGGGCTAAATCACTTTTACTTTTCTGAATCAGATCATAAAAATGAACATACCCAAAATTTTGATAACTGTATACTGGTTTCGAAACATAGGATTTAATCGCCGCATCATTAATAGTTAGTTCATTAGCGGTATAATTAAACGCGAAGGTATTTTTCTTGTATTTAAACCCATAAACTGCTTCACTTATAAATGCAGGCTTATACTTAATGGTAGCTGCACCAAAATTAATTGCTATCACGATTTTAGGCTTTTGCTTTTCAGTTGTTTTTGTTGAATCCAATTCTTGAGCCGAAAGGCAATTTACCAACCCAACAGTCAATAAAATAGCGATTAATACTTTTTTCATAGTTCATTTTTTACGTTAAGTAAATGTAAGAAAATAAGTTGTTGCAACAATATTTTTGGATTTCACCACATTTTCCCTAATTTTGCAACCAACTAAAAAACTACTTATGGCAACTACTGCAGATATTAAAAACGGATTATGTATTAAGTTTAACGACAAACTTTGTCAAATAATTGAATTTCAACACGTAAAACCAGGTAAAGGTCCTGCGTTCGTTCGTACAAAATTGAGACAAATTGAATCTGGTAAAGTAATTGACAACACGTTTTCTGCAGGACATAAGATTGAGCCAGTTCGTATCGAAAACCGTGAATACCAATATTTGTACCAAGAAGGTACGGAATATGTTTTCATGAATAACGAAACTTTCGAACAAGTAAACATCCCAGGAAAAATGGTGGAAAAACCAGGTTTCTTAGTAGAAGGTATGACTTGTAACATTTTATTCCACGCGGAAGAAGAAAACCCATTAGTGGTTGAGTTACCTTTCTATATTGAGTCTGAAGTAACATACACAGAACCAGGAATCAAAGGAGATACTGCAACAAACACGATGAAACCAGCAACAATTGCAACAGGTGCTGAAGTTCGTGTTCCTTTATTTATTGATAACGGAGAAAAAATTAAAATTGATACGCGTACAGGTGTTTATGTAGAGCGTGTTAAGAAATAGTAATACCAAATTAAGGTAAATAGTAAAGGCTACTCATGTTGGGTAGCCTTTTTATTTTGGTATCAATTTAGATTAACCAATGTCTTTTCTTTCAAAACTTTAACAGCAGTAACAGATTTGCTGTAATTTAAAATTGCTTCGATGGTTTTAGAAGAAGGTTCGGATGCTAAAATCGTTGACGAAGACTTTGAAATTGTTTTCGTGTAGTTTTTATTCATAGTTTCTGTTTGAGGTTATATACTAGATAACGTGAACTTTGTTTGTTTATTGTTATCTATTGGATTTTTTTTGAGAAGCAAAGCATTGCGTCGATACAAGCGGAAGACGCAAACATTGCAACTATACGGTAGGAGAGGTGATAAAGTTATAATCACACTACAATTTCTTCACCTCATCTAGTGTTAATCCCGTTGCTGTTGCTATTTGTTCTAAAGTCATTCCAAGTGACAACATATTTTTTGCAACTTTTAACGTTGCTTCTCTCCTTCCTTCGTGTTTTCCTTTGGTAATTCCTTCCGATAATGCTCCATCAAGCATACTCGACTCATACCGTTTATTTTCCCAAAAAGCATTATATGCATTTCGATCTTCTTGACTCATGCCCTCGACAATCAACTTTTGTTGTACAACATCTAAACCCTTTGCTTTGAATCCCTCTTTGACTTCGTTATTTTTAAAAAAGTAAATCCATTCATCCAAACCGTCTTTTGCTATATCATTAAATTCATTGATTTTCAAAATGTAAAACTCGGGATAGATTTCAAAGGTATTTTCTACTTTATATCTTTCTTTTTGGGAGTTACTCAACCCTAATAGATCGTTAGTATGTAGCCCTCTAAATTCTGTTTTACCATGGTACACATAATCTGATCCTTGACCAAGTTGAAAGTAAACAATATTAACAGAATACATCTTTTTTATCTTGCCGTATTGCTCACCGATTTTAATATTTTCAACAATCGATTTACTTACTCCGTACAACATACGGTGAAAATAATCTAATTCACTATCTGTTTGGAGTTCTACCAATACTATTTCTCCTGCAGAAGTATGGGCTAAAATATCTACACGATTAAATTTATCATTAAACACCTGCTGATTGCCTTCACTTTCTCCAATTTGTAAAATCGTAATATCAAATTTGAACAATTCCGATAAGAAACCTTCTAACACTGCATAATTCGCTTTATCTCGAAGTAATTTCTTCATTGCCCAATCAAAACGTATTAGATGCTTCATGTATTACAGATTAATAACTTAATAAATCTTTTGTAAAATTAGAAAATAAAGTAATCATTTTTAACCCTCAACTAAAAATCGCGTAGAAACACGCTATTAATACGAAGATTAAATCACTCAAAATGAGAATCTAAAACTACTCCTTCAAAGAAATAAGCAACTTGTTCAAAGGTTGGTCGACACATTAGCTCATCTTGCATACATTCCTGGAAAATATACTTCAATGCTTTTTTACCAGCATAATTATTTTGAATTTGTAAAAAAACATCCTGCACCAAACAACCAAAAGCGCGCACATCCAAACGTTCTAAAAAAGGAGCTTCTTCCGAATTTTTATCGTAAAACGTCGCTGCTCCAAAATCTCCAAAATATGCTTTTCCGAAATCGTTATATAACGTATTATGCGCATATAAATCGCCATGCATAATACCTCTATCATGTAACTGTTTTACTGCTTGTAACACACCATGTAATATTTCTACCCCTTGTGCATAGGTCAATTTTTGTGTTATTGGAAACACATCACGGGTACAGGTTTCAAAACTGGGGGGCTGCCCTAAATTTTTAAAGTCAGATGGAATTAATTCCATGACAATACCTTGTTTTCCTTCCGGATGATTTGTAATGATTGCCTGTAATGGAACAATATTTTCATGTAAACCAGTAGACAAACAGGTAGCTAATTCGTCTTGTGGATACCCATCACTTGTAACCTCTCCTTTGAAAATTTTTATTGCGACTTCATTTTCTCCATCGATAGTTGCCTTACTAATGACACCAGATGCTCCTTCTCCGAGTTGTTGTTTTATTTGTATGCGCGACCAATCGATACTTGGTAATTGCACCTCGTTTTTAGGTATATACGTAGCAGGATTTCCAGAGAATGCTAACCAAGATAATTTTGGCATTTGTATTAGCCAAGTAGGAATCTTCGTAAGTTGGTTTGCCGAAATTCGCAGTAACTCCAAATTTTTACATTGTGCTAATTCCTCTGGTAATTCTTGCAAGCGATTCCCTGCTAACATGCACTTTTGTAAGTAGGCGCATTTTCCAATCGATTTTGGTAATTTCTCAATCCGATTATCTGTTAGAGTCAACCACTGAATATGCAAGGGTAATGCATCTTCCGGAATTTCAACAATCTGATTCGATTTAAAACCGATCATTGTTAAAGAAGGACATTTTGCCAATTGTTTCGGAAAAATGGTAAACTTATTTTGCGAAAAGAATGCGATTTTCAATTTGGTAAAACGGTACAGATCTTCGGGTAGTTCCGATAGATTATTTCCAGACAAATCTAAAATTTCTAAGGTATTTACGTAATCGTACAAAACACTTGGAAATTCAGACAAACCTTCCGAAAGTGTTATCTTTTTCGGGTTTAAAATCTTTCCTGCAATCAATTCTTCCAAAGTCGCCATGTAACAAAAATAGGTAAAAATGTAATATTATAGGATTGTGTGCGTTTTACTAAAAAAGCATCACCTTCTAAAATTTATAGTTATGAAAACGCTACTATTAAGTGCTGGAGCACTCCTACTTTTCACTGCTTGTAAAAGCAATAATACCGAGATCAGTTCCGATTCGAAAACAGTTGTGGAAACTACTTCGTGGTTAACTCCGATTAATGCATTACGCATTGCACCCGAAACATTTACATTTTCATCGGAAGAAGATAAAATCATTGAACTCGAAACTGGCAGTAAATTATTTATACCAGCTGGTTCCTTTGTCGATAAGAACGGAACTCCAATTCACGGAGAGGTATCCTTAAACTTCAATGAATACCATAGTTTTGGAGAAGTCATGTTATCTGGAATAACCATGAAATACGATTCTGCTGGCGTAGAGCAAGATATGATCACTGGAGGGATGTTCCGAATAGAAGCGTTTCAACATGGGGAAGAATTAGAATTAGCGGAAAAGAAACGAATCAAAGTTGCAATTGCTTCCAATACTGGGGTGGAAAGTATGAATTTCTATAAACTAAACGAAAGTACTGGTGATTGGACCTACAAACAAGCAGGTACAGGTACGAAGGTAAAACGAAATTTGCTTGAAATCCCGAAAGAAAAGACAGAAATAGCTTCTAAGTCTAACTTCAATTTATTGGATATTCAAGTAAAAACAGATCATATTTCCGCACTTAAAGGAAAGGAAATTGTGGCTTGGAAAACAAAAGAAACAGTGAAAAGCGAAATCAAAAACCGATTGAAATTTTCAATAGTTGGATCCGAACTTTTTGAAACAAATGAGCCAAATCAATACCGCTTGGTTATTCAAAAACGAACAAGTGAGGAAAAGGAAAAATATGAACTAATTGTAGAACCGTATTTTACCGAGGATGCTATTCGTGATTCAAAAAATGTACACGAGGAAATGGTTAAAAATATGCGTGAAATTGATGAATACAAACAAAAAATGGAGAAAAATGAAGTGGTAAGAACCATCGAAATTGCAAGTATGGGCGTATTTAACTGGGACTATTTATATCATCGTGAAAACATCAAAGAATTAGAATGTTATCTAAATTTTCCTCAAAATACAAATACAGATTTTGTAAATGTATTCACCATTTGTCCAGAAGATAATGCTCTAATTCGATTAAATTTCTCAGATAAAGGACATTATATTTACGACCCTAACAAACGTAATTGTATCATTGCTGTTACAAAAGATAATCGTGTTTATTATGTTCCTAACTCAGATTTTCTTTCACAAAAAGACGCAACCAAAGAATTAAAATTTGATTTTAGAAAATCAGATCTTGTGTTAAGTACTGCTGCAAATTTTGATGCACAATTACACCGATTTATCTAAATAACATGTTTACAGGTAAATACACTCGCCATGAAACGCTTTCTTTATCTATTTACTCTATCATTACAGTTAGTGTATTTACGTGCTCAAACAGTCAATTATGTGCTTCCAAAAGTAGAAAATGGCCAATGGTATATTGCTCTAGGACAGAAAAAAATAAAATTGCCAGCATCGTATAATTACGTGAATCATTTTGATAATTCTGGGCATGCATATTTTTGTAATGGTTCTAAATATGGTATTATTGATTCCTCTGGAAAAGAAAAACTTGCAGCGAAACAACTAGAAATCATACAATATTCCAATGGCCTATTTCGATATGCTGTAGAAAAAGGATATCTACTTCATTCGTTAAAAACGAATAGTAAAACACCATGTAGTTGGTCCAAACAAATCGCGGAAAACTGGATCTATTTTAAACAAGAGGGGAATTCGTTCATCTTGCATACAACGTGGAAAGAAGCGCTTCCAATTTTAAGTGAAAAATCAATTGAAAAAACAGTGTTTAATTATCTGTATTTAGGTAACTATGATATGGGATTTACCTTGTATCAACCGGATGGAACATTACTGGAAGAAAATCCTGAAGTTGTTCGTGAAGAATACGATGCGTTGTATGTTAAAGGGGCAAAAAATCACTTTATATTAAATGCAAATGGAAAGATACAACTACCACTTGAAGCAACAAATGTGCGTATCCAACCAGATTACTTCACCTATTGTTTTAAAGAAAAGGTACATCTCCTTGAAAATCAAACTAACCGAGAAATATTAGTAGCAGATGGGGACGGAATAGCTCCGTTCAAGAACAAATTTTATGTCTACAAAAACAATCGGGTTGGATTAGTAGATGCAAAAGGAAAACAAATAATTGCACCTAAATACAACAATTTTATTGAGTTACAAGGAAATTACATTGTTAATCTAAATGGGAATGTTGGTTTAGTTAATGAATATGGAGAAGAACTTACATCAATTATATATCAATCCATTGTACTTCAAGGGGAATATTACCTAACCACTTTATTTACAGGGTCTCTAGGACTGATTTCTACGATAAACTACAAAGAAATACTTTCACCGTATTACACTAAAATCACCACCGATGGAACTTCAATTCGCGCTTGGGATAATAACCGATTAGTTATTATTGAATTAGATAAGGACCATCGCGAGAAAAATCGTTTATTCTTAAATAACGTGATCTCGATGAATACCTATAAAGACAATACGAAAGCACGCAATTTTGATCCACGACTATTTAAAATTGGTTGGTTTTACACTAGCAAAACAACTACTAATGAAACGAAAAAAACGCGAAACACTAGTTATTTATGGGGAATAGAAGAAAATGATTCTGTGCGTATCAAAGCTCGCTTTAGAACACCTACATATATTGAAAATGCTTTTTTTAGTTTAGTTCCATCCAAAAAACTAGAGGATAAATTAAACTTTAAACTTCTGGGAACCATTCAATTTGGGGAAAATAAACTTGGAAGTGACGCATTTAACTTTACGCAATTAAAAAAAACTAATAAAAATATAATTACAGCTTTGGATAGTACCGATTTTTACACCAAAGAATTTGCGCGTATTCTCACCACAAAATCGTTAGGGATTATCACAAAATCAGGTGTTACACGAGAATTATTATTTGTCGACGATGCTTTTAATGGATATTCTCGCTATTGCCAAAATGGGGAAGTAGAAAAAAACAATGAAAAAAAGGGCAATGTACAAATCCCTTCCTTTTTAATCAAGAATGGTTTTGTAAGCAGCAAAAATCCAACAGCAAAAATAACCAAAGGCAGTTGGAATTATTTAAGAAAAAATGGAGATTCTGTTTTTAGCGAACCATTTCTATTCGCTTCCAATTTTTATAAAAAAACAGCTATTGTACAACGTAAAAAAGGATATGGAGTAATCCGCGAAGATTCGGTTATTATACCAACAGTATTTTCAAGTATAAAGCGAATTAGCTATGCAAATGACACCTTGTTTTTAGTGAATAGAAATAGATATTTCATCAATTATTTAGATAGCAACCTACAAATATTAGACTTATCCGGGGCGAAAATTCTAGCGACAAGCGATTCATTAAAGGTCATTCAACGCGGTAATAACTACCAGCTATTGTCAAGTACGAATCAACTACTAGAGTCGTCTACAAGGATGTACTATCTTACAAACAAGCATTATGTGATGCATAAAGAAGGTAAAAATTATGTGATTAGAGATAGTAAACTTCATGTTGTTGGAAACAGTGTTTTGAAACCCATATTATTCATTGATGAAACTCATTTTATCGTTGAAAATCAATCTCGAAATGCTGTTTTTGACATACATGGAGATACAATTATTGGTTTTGACTACAAACATTTAGAATATTCCAACGGTTTTATCAGCGGATATGGAACAGATGATTACATACATGTTTTCAATAAAAAACTTCAGCCAATCGTTCGTAAAAGACATCATGAAATTATTGATATAGTCGATGATTTTTCGCAACAATATATCGCAATCACCGTTCACCAAAAAGCCTATGTTTATGACCAAACAGGAACACAAGTTGCAAAAATAGCACTACAGAAAGCCGAAAAATTGTATAAAATCTATTACAAATTAGTACTGACTTCTTTGGGAAGATTTATCAATTTTAAAGGAGAATGTGTCAATCCAAATAGTTTGGAAACTGCTTATACTTCAATCGATACAAACTATTTTGTATATTTAGATCAATTGAATAAAGGACATATTTTAACTTCGGCTGGCAATTTGTTTCTAGAGGAAGAAGTAAAAACAAATCTAAACTATTTGGGGGAAGATGTGTTTTGCTACCAAGACACCTCCGATAATTTTGTAATTTACGATGCACGAAACCAACAAAAATATCTGTATGCCGAATCCGTTAAAGGAACATTCTCAGATGGATATCTAGTATTAAAAATTGAAGGCAACTATGAATTTGTAGATCGTAATTTTCAAAATATTTTTCAAAAATCATTTGATGACGCACAACCATTCAAACATGGTATGGCTCCTGTAATGATTGATAAAAACTGGACCTTAATTGGGAAACAAGGATATCAAAAAGCATTACCTACCCATAATTATATTGAAAACGAAGGAGTTAATCTATATAGTATCGAATCACATAATTATTATGGTATTTACGATTCACATGGCAAAGTAATTATTGAGCCTTCTTATTTAAAAATCCATTTTTTAGAGAATGGTATTATACAAGCGACTAAATTGGGTGTTATCGATTATTACACCATGGATGGAAGGAAACTAGAATAATCTGAAAAAGTTTTATGCTAATTGATTTTTTATCAAATTGAAATATTTTCCTTTTTTTGCACATAATGTTTCGTGGTTTCCTTGTTCCACTAATTGTCCTGCATGCATTACCAAAATCTGATCTGCATTTTTAATGGTGCTCAAGCGATGCGCGACTAGAATGACTGTTTTACCCGAAAAATACCGGTGTAAACTTTGCATGATTTGTGCCTCGTTTTCCGTATCCAATGCAGAAGTTGCTTCATCAAAAATAAAATACGACGCATTCTTATATACTGCACGTGCAATTAATACACGTTGCTTTTGTCCTCCACTTAATTGTAAACCATTTACACCAATTTTGGTAGCTAAATTTCCACGCAAATTGTCGCGCACAAATTCAGTAAGATTAGCTATTTTTATGGCGCTTTGAAAACGTTCTACGTCTATTTCTTCTTCTTTGTTAAGAATTATGTTGTATAAAAAGGATTGATCAAAAAGGAATCCTTGTTGCATTACCGTCGAAAGTTGACTGCGTAACCGACTAGAAGAAAGGTCTTTCATGTTATGTTCTCCCAATAATAGTTCCCCCTCATAATCCTGATAATAACCTAGTATTAAACGTAACAAAGTAGTCTTTCCACTTCCACTCTCCCCTACTATGGCTGTTGTTTTCCCTTTGGGTATCACTACATTCAAATTTTGTATCATGGATGTGTGCTGTCCAAAATACGCGAAATTAAACGATCTAAATACAATATCTCCTGACTTAAATTCAATATCGTTGGACGAAACCTCCTCATTTAACAATTGAATACTCAACAAACGTTGCATGCTTAATTTGGCTTCCTGGAA
>CANHRS010000033.1 GCA_947463445.1 Flavobacteriia bacterium
GTTTGTTCATCGTTTAGTTCAAAGTTATTTAGTTTTTGTAGAATACTTTTACCCGATTTAACTCCGAAAATACTTTTATTTAGAATATTATTTTTATTTAAATCATTTATTAATTCGCCTTCAATATCATTTAGCGTAACTATTCCTAAATCACGTTTGATATTTTCTAAATTATCAAATTGATATTCAGAAAGAAGTTTAGAAATTGCTTCAAGATAATTATAACCATTGCTATAACTAATTGATTTTTGATCAAATAAAGAAGAATAAAAATCGGTTTTATCTAAAAATACAGAATCCGCTAGACTTCTTCTTTGACTTAACGATTCAACATCTTCCATAACAATCTCAAAAGAAACATCATCAGAATACCTAATACCTCCAATATACTTTGATACTCTTCTGCTGTTATTATTAATGTTTAAAGTTTGAGGTGTTTTAATAAAACATTTGCTTCTATCAGGATAGTTTTCAAATAGATATTTCAAAATTGTAGATTTCCCACATCCATTAAGTCCTGTTATTACTGCTAATTGAGAATTAAATTCTAAAGTTATCTCATTTTCGATGCCCTTATAACCTTTTGGGACAGTGTATTTATCTTTTTTCATAATGCTAATAAATTCTATCAAATCAGTTTTTCACCCCTCGTCATCTTAGCCAACAACAAATCCTTCAATTCTTCAAGTATTGTGCTTTGGGTGTGTAATAACTTTATAGTTTCATTTAAGGACTTAAATTTAGTTTCAAAAGTTAAAATCAATGCATAATTTCCAATAACTATTTTAAATTCCTCAAGAGTCTTTCTATCCAAATTAGGAAATGTTGAGCCTGTCACATCTTTCAAAATAGTATTTAAGTTATTTTTTATCATTAATAAGTTGAAAAATGGATATTTAGATTTAATTGCACAGACACCTCTACCGATTGCATATTTATCATCAGAAATAACTATTTTACCTACGGTACTTCCTCTAACACATAATATTAAATCATTCTTTTCACAATATTTTTTAGGTTCTATTGTCCATTTAGTCTTAACTGTAAAATAGTTCCCAAATTCAACCGGTCCATTGATTAGAGCAATACCAACTCCATTTTCATTATAACTTTCACCTAAAGGTGATTGTCCCATAACTACTTTTGAAAAATCATTTATTTTCTCAGACTTCCAATCCTCAGGTATTTCCCTTTCCAACTCCTCACACCAAACCATCTTCCCACCACTACTTTTATATGGCTTTCCATTTTTATCAGGAAACTCAAACTCTACAAACCACTGCTTATAAATCGTTTGAGCAGTATCTTCCAATTTTTGAATCAATTGGTTATTGAGTTCAATGCGTTTTTGGATGGTGTTGTATTCGTTTACAATTTCACGTTGTTTTTCGATAGAGGGGATGATAATTGGCATATCACAAAAGGTGTCCCAAGAAATTCCACCTCTAACATCACCACCACTTATATAACCTACATATCTATCCGTTTCCTTTCTAAACAACCACATTTTTAAAAATTCTGGTAATAAAACTTCATGGTTTTTAGTCTCAAAAACATAATATGCAGATGATATTATAGCAGGCGCGTCACTCAGATATAAATCAACTGGTAGTTTTTCATCACGACCAACACTCATTAACTTACATGCTAACTGGTTTTTCTTAATGATTTTATAAACCGACATATCAGTACCGACAATATTAGCAACAGACGAAATAAATTTTTTCTCAATACTAACCCCAATTAATTTGTCGATTTTTAAGTCAGTATTTCGAATATTTACTTCTTGTATATAATCTCCTATGCGCTTATAATTCGATAGCATATCCTAATTCTTTAAAAACGGTTAATAAATCGTTTTTCGATTTCGCTTCTGCTTTTAAAAGTTCAGAAAACTCAGTTTGTAAAACTTTCATTTTATCATCAAAATCAATGTTTTCGTCACGATTTACAAATGCAATATATTTACTTGGAACTAATGAAAAATCTTTCGATCTAATTTCATCAATTGAAGCGGAATAACAAAACTCTGGCACATCTTGATAGGTATTTATAGCTGTTTGCCAGTTATGATATATTTTTGATACATTCACAATATTTTCCTCAGAAAATTGTATAAATTTTTTCTCAAAAGGTTCTCCAATTTGTCTCAAATCCATAAACAAGATTTCGTGTTGTCTGTCACGATAGTTTCTCTCCATATAAGGTAATTGAAGCGTTCTTGTTTTTTTGTTTTTATTCAAAATCCATAGTGTAACACTAATGCCAGTTGTATAAAACATATTTTGTGGCAATATCACAATTGCTTCTATCAAATCGTTTTCAATTAACTTTCTACGAATTTTATATTCTTCGCCACCTCCTGAAAGTGCACCATTTGCTAAGATAAATCCAGCCACACCATTGTCAGAGAGTTTAGAAACCATATTTAGTATCCAACCATAGTTCGCATTGCTTTTTGGAGGGACATCATAACCAATCCAGCGAGGATCATTAATTAATTCCGTTTCGGCTCTCCAATCTTTTTGGTTAAAAGGAGGGTTTGCCATAATGAAATCCGCTTTTAGGTCTTTGTGTTGGTCATCCGCAAAAGTGTCGGCTGCTCTTTCTCCTAGGTTTCCACTAATCCCTCGAATAGCGAGGTTCATTTTAGCTAATTTGTAGGTAGTGTTTGTATATTCTTGTCCGTAAATCGAAATTTCTTTTTTACTCCCGTTGTGTGCCTCAATGAATTTAATGGATTGCACAAACATACCACCCGAACCACAAGCAGGGTCATAAATTACTCCTTTGTACGGTTCAATCATTTCAGCAATTAGGTTTACAATGCTTTTAGGGGTATAAAACTCACCTTTCCCTTTTCCCTCTGCGAGTGCAAATTTGGATAAGAAATATTCATATACTCGGCCAACTAAATCGTTTTGTGGGTCTTTGGTGGTATCAATATCGTTAATGGTATCTAAAAGAGATGCCAGTTTCGCTACATCTAATCCTAAACGAGAGAAATAATTGTCAGGCAAAGCACCTTTTAAGGATTTGTTATTTTTTTCTATGGTATGCAAAGCGGTATCAATCACCAACGAAATATCATTCTGTTTTGATTTTTGAATGAGGTAACTCCATCTAGAAATTTCTTCCAAGAAAAACACATTATTCATGTTATAGAACTCAGCCATTTCAATGTACTTTTCTTTTCCTTCAGCAATCAATTTTGCTCTGTGTTCTTCGAATTTGTCACTGGCAAATTTCAAGAATATCAAACTTAAAACAACGTGTTTATATTCAGCAGGTTCAACGCTTCCTCGCAATTTATTTGCTGCATCCCATAAGGTCACTTCAATTGCTTTTTCTTTCACTTCTTTTTTTTGCTTTGCCATACTATTTGGTTCAGATTATATCAGTTTACTAAGATAGTTAACTTGTACTAACTATTAAATACGTTTTATTTTAATTATCAATAGGGGATTAAAATCGCGTAAATATAATTACGTTAGTACGTAAAATTTTTACGTTGTTTGGTGGAATTTAGAAATTCTAACTATTATTTGATCGATGAAGAAATGTGTTTAATAAAGTATGTTTTAGCGACACTAAAAATTCATGATAAACTTGGTCTGCATGAAAAATGGTTTTTCCACAATGTTCATAAAATAAAAGGAAGAGAAATATCATCGCCAATTTAGGGAAGTTACTAATCTGATTTATCCCTTTGATTGAATATTTATTTTCCATCGTTTTTATTTTTTTAAAGAGTTTACCTCAAAATAGAGGGTAAATATAAATATGGGATGTCATTTTTTGAATGAGAATTTTTAAACGTAAACACGCATAAACATACATTTATATTCTAAAAGAATATAAATATGTATAAACACGTGTAAGCCTTGTTAAATAACTGTCTTTCAGTTTTTTATATTTCAAATGTTTTTATATGTTTTTACGTGTATACACGCGTTTTTATTTTCCGAAATAAGTCCAATATTTGGAAAGCTTCAAAATTTCTTATTGTTTTAAATAATATTTATAAGTTATACGAGGTTGAATGTTGTGTTAGAAATAAAAAGTTAAATTTCTTTTTTTATCAATTTAGAGAAGAGAAAAACAATTTGAGAACTTACAATTTGACCAATCGAAAGTATTGAATATTGTAAATTGGCATGAGTTTATAAAATCAATCAAACAGGCAGGTTTTATAAGATGATTATATAAGTTCCGATAAAAAGTTTCTATATGCGTATATCTTATTCCTAATCGAACGAGAGGATATTAAAATGGACTTGTATGAGTTAAAAAAAATAATTGCAAAATGGTTTGTTTAGTAAATTGATGGTAGCAGATTTGTTACAAGATGGGCTGAGAAGCAAAAAAATCAGCTTTAGAAAGACAGCATTTATTTCCAAAAGCGTGGTTAGAAAGAAATGGTGTTTCCGATCAAACACAGAGAAATCAAATTGCTAATTATCCGCTAGTGGAATAGAGTGACAACCTAAAAGTTGTTGGTGATACGTACACTAAAATTTCAGCGTAAATAGGATTATATATTGTAAGTAAAAAAGCCACTAAGAATCTCCTAGTGGCTTTTTTGAGTTAATCCTTTTTATCCTCTTTCAGTTTTAAAGGAATCAATAATTGCTTATTATCCTTGGATAAATCCTCTTTTAATTTTTGGCATCCCTTATAGATTAATACACCAGCGACCAATACAACGGCAACATGCCATGGTTTTAATTGGAACGGTTGGTGAGGTCTTGGGACGTGGTTCAATGGAGCACCAAAGAGCTCATCTATAGTTTTATAATTCATCATAATGTGTGGATTAAATTGGTTATTAAAATTTTTGAATATTCTACTCGGTGTAAACGAAAGTTCCCAACCTGAGTGAAATGGCAATTATGTATAGGGTCTATATTAAATAGTTGACCTCTACCATTGTAATTAGTAAATTGGAAACCATACGAATCAAGTGCTTCAACCGTATATTTTGTTCCATTTACAGCAATATTTAAACTCTCTAAAATCGATATGTTTGATTTTAATATAGTTTCATCTGTTTCGTTTATCGTTTCCTCAATTGTTGTTTCAACAGATTCTATTGTATTCTTATTCGATTCTTCAATAGTTTCTTCAAGTTCTTCTAACTTTTTTTCTTCTCTAATTCTAGTTTTGTTAGTATTATGGTATTCCCAGCGACATTTCTCATTACAGTATACTAGGCTCCTGTCATAAGCCATGAATTCTCGTCCACAGTTATCGCAGACTCTAAACCTATCCGATTCTCGATCCATCTTATATGGAGAAAATGGCGGCTTAATTAATGTGTTTTGTGAGTTATATTTCATCCTCTTATATTTTAATTAATTTAAATTTCTATGGTACAATAACTAGGCTTTCTGAATCATCGTTATTGTTAATTGGGTTGGAAAACTAAATGATAGTTCTCCTATGTTAAAATAGAGCGGGGCTTCCTCTTATCAAGCATCCTTTTGTTAAGTCGAGGGTATTCGAAAACAGGCTTGTATCGAAACTTTTTCTCTCTTTAGATAACTGCTCAAAATGTGGAAATGGAATACTTTTCAGAAGATTTGTAAACCCTCCTTTTATATAACGCCACTTTTTAACTTGTAT
Source organism: Flavobacteriia bacterium (assembly GCA_947463445.1). Lineage (GTDB taxonomy): Bacteria > Bacteroidota > Bacteroidia > Flavobacteriales_D > Crocinitomicaceae > CANHVK01. The sequence continues at coordinate 5,626 of CANHRS010000033.1, forward strand.
GAATTTTTTCTTTAACATACCTTTAAGGTATTCAAAAATAAAGACATAGATGTTTAAACAGATGACTCTAAAGTTGACTTTTGCTAGTCAACTAAAGCATTGTTTACTGTTGCGATAAGGGTTTCCGAAGTCAATAATAAAGTTTATTTTTCTGCCTGAAAATTTAAGTAACCACCCAAATTTTCTTCAGATTGACAAATTAGATAAAGATTTGATTACTTCCTCAACTTTCCTTCTAAACAAAATTTACAGCAGAAACATCCTTTCATTTTTATGAAAAAACATCAATTTATTACCCAGTATGAAGTGGAATGTATTTATCAAAATAGATAGAATACTAATGTTACTTAATCGCAGAATGTATGCCTCAATAATTAACTTTCCCGAGGATTTTTAGAAAATTATTTCTTATCGAATAATTCATCCGCAAAAGCCAAAGAATAATCAGCGTTAGACTTTCCAATGTAAGCAAGAAAGGATCGCTCAGAAGTATGACCAGTCTGGTTCATTAAATACCCGATAGGAAATTTCATGTAATAATTGGAAGCAAACGATCTGCGTCCAATATGCGATACCACGAGTTGGTGTTTTTTAAAATATCCCGTTACCTGTCTTTTCGTTTCTTTATCCTTCATTGACCCCTCCACAACCGCATCAATTTCGGCTAATTCACAAACAGTCTTTATGTAGTCGTTATATTTTTGATCGCTGATCGGTCTTGGGAAATTTCCATCTCTTTTTTTAAGAATTTCCTCGACCATATCAGTTACAACAACACTCATTTTTTTTCCTGTTTTTTCTTGGGTGAACTCAATTAATTTTATTTGTTTTCCTTTTGGGGTTGTTGCTTCCCGAATCATAAATTTCTTGAATTTCATAAAGTCGCTAATCCTTTGACCTGATTCACAGCTTATTAACAGCCAATCTCTCGCATTGTCTAGATAGTCAAAATCAAATTGTTTGTCTTTGATTTTCTGTATTTCTTCGGGAGTAAGGTAGGTGATGGAAACTTCTGTTTTTTTGATTTTTAACGATTCTGTTTGTATGTTTGATTTGATACCATTTTGATTTGCGCTTTTGCAGATTGTTCGTACATATTTTAAAATATCAGATATGTAATTTGTAGAATAATTATTGGACTTACAATAAGCGACAAGTTTTTGCTGGAAATTGAGATCGATCTCATTTATCTGATATGACTTCCTTTGTTTTTTCTCAAAATTTGATAACAATAACTTAAAAGATGTAATCTTCTTAATCGTATTTAGTTTGATAGTGTTTCCCTTTATCAATAAATAGTAATCAAAATACGGTACTAACTTTGTAGGGATTTTAGAATTTTGATCGGGAGTGATAATATCTTGCAGCCATGCTATGTCGATATTTGAGTTGTTTTCGATGCGTTGATTATACGCTTTTAAGATATCCGATTTTAAATCGAGTAAATCCTCATCCAATTTAGAAAGCATTTCTGTTTTAGTATGCCTTGGTCTTTCTTTAGAAGCATTCCAATCTATCGGATTAACTATAAAACTTGTTTTTACTTTCAAATCTAATTTTCTACCATCACGAAGTCGAATATAGATTGGTGCATTATCTTTTTTCGTTTGAATTAAAAATCTCACAGTTGCCATAAAAATTATCCTTTAAAGTTAGTCCACGATTCAAAATATTTAGCCCACATTTAGCCCACATTTTGTTATTATCAAAGATAATACTTACCCTTAATATATCTGTAAAAATCTAAAAATAATTATAAATGACTGATTATTATTTTTTTTAAATAATTAAAATTATTTTTGAAAATAATAAATAAGGGGTGGGTTCAATAACCTCCAGCTCCACAAGATAAGTGACGAGTAACTAGTTATCAGTGACGAATCAGAGAATTAGAAAACGAGTTTTAAATGAAGAGTATCTTAAAGAGAAACACATTTAAAATTCGTTTTTTTTTGAAAAAGAAATTTCCAATTAAAACTTCCTGAATTTTTGCTTATAAACTTGCCCTCCTTGCTTCACAACTAGGAAGTATAATCCATCGGTCAGTTTCGAAATATCTATTGTACTAACATTATGTGTTTGTAGAAGCGGTTGTCCAGCAGTAGTATATATTTCTATTTCATTATCTTCATCACTTGGTAATGTTAGTATGAGTTCTGAACCTAAAGTGCTTGTGTATCCAACTACCTTTTCTTTCTCTAAATTCAAGTCGTTGACTCCTACTTTTTCGCACATTGCTGCTTGCAGTTTTTCCTAAATTTTATTACATAATTGCATCGGTACTTCCCCGCTATTCACTTGATTTCCCATTCTTACTACCACTAAACCCAAACTTTTTGAAACGCTTAAAATCTGTCCATTTTTACCTAATGCAGCAAACATGTCGGCAGGCGCTGCTGGAGCATATGCTCCTTTAAACACTGTTTGTATCGTTGGTGCCATGTACGAATTTTTACCATTGAGCCACCATAAATAGCCGTAAGAAAGGTTGTGTTCTTGGGATGTGTGGATCATTTGTTTCAGATAGACTGTATCATATAGTAATGTGTCTACATTCCAAACGCCATTGTTTTGCATCAACAATCCAAAACGTGCCATACCTCTTGCTTTACTATAAAAAACATTATCATACCCATTGTATATCCATGCCCCAGTTATTCCTGTTTTTTGCTTCAGTTTTTCGTTTGTATATGTGTTAATCGGTTTTTTTGTGGCTGACGAAAGAACTTTTTCTAACAAGGTATATGGCGCATTATGATATGCCCAACGTGTGCCTGGCTGCGCTAAATACGTTAAACATGTATCTAATGTACAATGGTTATCCTTTACACCATCATTTAAACCTTAAGTCATTGTCAATTGATGTCGAATGGTAATTTTGTTCTCTTGTTCTGGAGTACAAGCTGTCCATCCAGCACCTAAATAACTAGAAGTAGGCGCATCCATGGATAGAAATTTTTCTTCTTGTGCTTTACCTACTAGAAATGAAGTAATAGTTTTACCTGCGGATGCCCAATACCAATCGCTATCTTTTGAAAATGTCCCAAAGTACTTTTCCAAAACGATTTTACCATTTTTTAATACGATAAATCCTTTCGTATCTTGTTGGTTCAAGTAATCGTACAAAGCATCGATTTCCTTACTGCACCAACCTAAAGAATCCGGTGATAGTGTATCCCAAGTAGCAGTATTATTTAATGGAGGAAAGTATAACTTTTGCGCAGTTACAAATTGTACTATTCCAATACATATAAATAAAGTAAGTAGACGTTTCTTGTTGCATAGAAAAGACATGGGCACTTATTTTTCGGCTTTATATAACTTAAATTTCTTCGTGTAACTTTGTCAACATAGCAATCAACTCCGGTTGTGGATGCATATCACTTTTATCCGCACGATAAGTTACATGGGTAAAAACACCATTCTTTCCTGTGAGTGCTTCGTTATCTAAATCCCACATTGTTGGGTGGTATTCTTTGGAAATTTTATAGGTATCACATAGGTATACCAATAGTTGACGCAACGACTCTATTTGTGCAGCGTTATATCTATGAAAATAACGATAACCACGCCATGTTTTTCCATAATCTATCAAATGCTCTTTCGCGATTTCCTTATTATATGCAGTGTAGAATTTACCTTCCTTTTCCGTTATACCTCCCCAATTACACACTTCGATACCAATAGATTGTTGATTTAGAATAGTATTATTTGGTTTCTTTAGCCCCAAATGATGTGCCCAATATTTACTACTAAAAGCTTGTGCAATGGTACCATCTCCTCCAATCACAAAAGCTGTAGCAACGCGTTCTGCATTTGTTGTCCAAGCATTAATTACATTAGTAGGATTAGCGCCACTTACGGTATGGTGAATTACCACTTGATTTTTGGTATGTACTTCTTTATAAAATTGATTATCTGGAAACTTAACCTGAATAATCTTAGAGGTATCTAATTTCTGACTCATATACTTTTTGTTCACAAAAAAGGGCTAACCTATCGATTAACCCTTTTTATTTTTTATCATTTCGTCACTCGTAACTTAGTTTACACTGAGCTTGTCGAAGTGTCACTCTTTTAGTTTCTATATAACGTTGCTTTTACTGCGTTAATCAATCTTGCTGCATTTGGCAATGCCTCTTCAATTAATGTTGGTGAGAATGCAAATGGTGTATCCGTTTGTGTTACACGCATCACTGGTGCATCTAAATAATCGAATGCATAACGTTGTAAGTGGTAAGCAATTTCAGAAGAAATAGAAGCCAATGGCCAAGACTCTTCCAATACTACACAACGATTGGTTCTTTTTACAGATTCGACGATGCAATGGTAATCGATCGGACGAACAGTACGTAAATCGATAATTTCACAAGAAATTCCTTCTTTCGCTAAAATTTCTGCCGCTTCGTGCGCCACTTTCATGATTTTACCAAAAGATACGATAGTAACGTCAGTACCTTTACGTTTGATATCTGCAACACCGATTGGAATAATATATTCTCCTTCTGGAATTTCACCTTTATCCCCATACATTTTCTCAGACTCTAAGAAAACTACCGGGTCATTATCGCGAATTGCTGCTTTTAATAATCCTTTAGCATCGTAAGGCGTAGAAGGCGTAATCACTTTCAATCCTGGTACGTGTGCATAGAATGCTTCAAAACTTTGAGAGTGTGTTGCTCCTAATTGTCCAGCAGGACCATTACCACCTCTAAAAACAATTGGACAGTGGTATTGACCACCAGACATTTGCAACATTTTCGCAGCACTGTTTATGATTTGATCCGCCGCCAAAATTGCGAAGTTCCAAGTCATAAACTCCACGATTGGACGTAAACCCATCATGGAAGCTCCAACAGCAATCCCTGTAAAACCTAATTCAGCAATTGGTGTATCGATCACACGTTTTGGACCAAATTCGTCCAACATCCCTTGTGATACTTTATATGCACCATTATATTCTGCTACTTCTTCTCCAAGTAAAAATACATTCTCATCGTTACGCATTTCCTCGTTCATCGCCTCACGAAGTGCTTCTCTAAATTGTACCGTTTTCATACTTTACAGTTCTTTGTGTTTGTGGGCGCAAAATTAAGAATATTTCTTCGGTTATGTAGTTGAATGAAGGAAAAGTTTGCCTCTAAAAACGACTATTATATTAATTACACTTTTTACAACTAAAGTAGGAGCAATATTTACGCAGAGGATAAGGAGTTTAGTGTATTAGTTGACTCAACTTTAGAGGTCTCAGAGTATTTCTAACTTTGTTAGAAATGCAGAATGAAATCATTTTGACAAAGTCAAAATAGAATCAGTGTACTCAGTGTACTCAAAAACGCAAGTACTTCAAAAAAAAATAAAAAACTCAAAAAATCTCTGCGCTAAAGAATATGCTAGTAAGCCGTGTTATTTCTATCTGACTTTATATTAATTTTGAGACCATGAAAATCAAGTTGATTTGTATCGGAAAAACTGGAAAAGACTTCCTTATGGCAGGGGAAAAAGAATACCTTGACCGACTCAAACATTACGTGCAAGTGGAGCGCATCGAAATTCCAGACCTCAAAAACGCTAAAAAATTAACTTTCCAACAAGTAAAAGATGCAGAAGGAAAAGAAATTTTGGCAAAAGCTGGTACTACAGATCGTATTTTCTTATTAGACGAACGTGGTAAAACCTATTCCTCCGTTTCTTTTTCGCAGTTTATACAAACACAATTCAACCAAGGAGGAAAATCCATCGTATTTGTCATCGGTGGTGCCTACGGATTTTCGGAAGAAGTCTATGCAAGAGCAAGTGGTAAAATTTCGCTTTCCACAATGACCTTCTCTCACCAAATGATACGCATGATCTTTTTTGAACAAGTATATCGAGCGATGACCATTCTTAATAACGAACCTTATCACCATGAATAACGAACTAGTTGTAGTAACACCATTTCAATTTTTAGGGCAAGATGAACGAGGAACAACTGCTGAAATTTCACTCGAACGAACTGGTAAAGCACTTTCTATTTTCCGGAAAAAAGATACCGTTTTTGGTAACCATTACCATACCGGTTCGCAAGCAACTAAAAATCCTGAAATTTTCTGGTTATTACATGGTGAATTGAAATTTGAATACCATCATATAGAAATTCAAGAATGGATTGTTTTGGATGCTGTTGCTCCTGTGAAAATCGATATTTACCCGAATGTATTACATAGAGTTACTGCTATTACGGATGCGTATATACTGGAGTTGAATAGTTTGCAAGAGCATGTGGAAGATACCAAACGAAGTGACGAGTGAAGATGTGATGCGTGACGTTACGATAATTATCAGGAATCGGTACTTCCTTGAGACAGGCTCAAGGTGAACTAGGCTCAGGAACCGGAGTGTCGTCCAGATAGCTATCGAAGGTCGGAATTTGACTATTTCAAACTTTTTAAATTATTTGTATATTTGTTTAAATGACTTTGAAAAATGAATTACAAAATATCATTTCAGGAAATGAGCAAGTTAGGTTCGGAAAAAATATCCAAGCAGCCCTTACTTACCTTAGAACAAAAAAGAAAACAATTTCAGGAATTAAAAAAACTAAGTTCTTCAAAAAGCAAGAAACAGAGTTTTTAATCGAATACATTGTTAGTCAAAATCTATGGATTAAAGATTTTGACTTTTCGACCTATATTGGAGAAGGTGCGGAACAAAAAATATATGAGTCAGAGGATAAAACGCACATTTTAAAAATCAACGATTCAATTTTTTATGCTTTTTGGGAGGATTATTTCATAAGTATTCTACTTCATAATTTTTTCTTTCCTCATTTAGCCTACGAAATGAAAGGCTTCATTCTACAAGATGAAATTTTATATTGTGTTGTAAAACAAATATTTGTAACTACCACAGAAACAACAGACCTTAATAATGTTAAAGAGTTTATGACCTCAAATGGTTTTATAAACAAAAAAGAAAATGATTATTACAATCCTGAATTAGGAATCATCTTAGAAGATTTACACGATGAAAACGTTTTAACTGAAAATGGAATACTTCAGTTCATTGACACAGTATTCTATTTAATGCCTTCATTTTATGATAAATCGATTTGAATTAAACTTTCAAAAATGAAATTCTATATATTAAAACATAAAAATACCAACCCTTATTTCATATGGCACAGAAGATGTTAGTGCGTCTTTTAATGATTATTTAAGGGTTGAAATGATTCGGAATAATAAACCAAATTTTACGTTTAAACCCTATTTAAGTCTCGAACATAATTATTTCCCAATGAAAGAATTAGGTGAAATAAATTACGAAATATTTAATTGGGATAAAGTTGGAATTGTTTGGCTGAATTGGTTAAAACAGTAATAAAAAAATATTACTGCTATTGATAAGTAAGGAAATTCATCTTATTTACCCGTCCTAATCACTTCAAGTGCCTTTTCAAAAATCAAATCTTTATTTTCTAAAAGGCTTTTAAAATCTTGTTCAACCATTAAATCGCGTTTAATTCCGATTTGCTGCGTAGCAGTTCCATCAGGATAAAAAACGGATAACCCAGAAAAATAGGATTTCACGTCAAATGGAAAAGGTACAAAAGAAATATTTCCATCAGCTCCTGCTGTTTGTCCTCCAATGACATAAGTTGATGGATATTGTTGTAGTGCCATTACGGTATATTCTGCTTGACTCATCGTATTATAATCAACCAACACTATAATTTTACCATCATAGCCTTTTGAGCGACCGCCAATAGTTTGACTATTATCCCATTCAAAAGATCCAGGATAATCAAAATTTATTTTTTTAAATCGGGCAAATTTATATCTTCCTCGAATCAATATTTTAGACAAGGCAATAACAGTCCAATTCGGGTAATTTCGACTATCAATGATTACATATTTTGTGTCATACAGTTGCATTTTAAAATCATCCGTTAAATCCTCTCTTTTCAATTTCCCCATGTTGATATAACAATAGTTTACTCCAGAAATTGAATCTTTTCTAAATCGATAAGGTGGTTTTTCATCTAACGCAGGCATAGGCTTCGAACGTTTTTTAACTGTATTATTATCAATTGAACCAAGCTTTAAATCGTATGTTTTTTGATCACGTTCAATAGTAATCCAAAGAGAATCTTCTGCTTCTAAAAAATACATAGGAGCCTTTTTAAACAAACAATATTCATTGGAGACTGCAACCCTTGTACTTAATTCCTTGACCTTGTCTTCAATAGGAATCCCAGAAATAGCTACTAATCGATCATTAATTTTTAAATTAAATGGATTCAAACTATCCTGCCAAGTACTAGTCACAAAAAAACCTTCTTTTAGATAAGTTGTGAAAAACGGGAGGTATTTCTTCTCTTTAGTAGGGATATTTTTAGTTTCTACAAAACCATGTCCATCCTTTAATTCACATGTTACACCACGAATCGCAGAAAGATAGCTAGTGAAATCATTTACCTGAAGAAAGATAGGAAGATAATTTTCATAAACATTTATCCAATTCTTCGGTAAGATATCGCGATTCGGATAATAGTAATTAATCACATTCCAATAACGTGTGAGTGCTAAATATTGAATAGCAGGATTAAATTGATAAGCGCCATAATCTTCTTCATGTACAACTTCTGGATTACCTACTCCAATAGATTCATGAATGAACTTGTTTCTAAATTTAGGCTTGTTTTGAACTAACTTTTTTAAATAATGCAAATTCTCAAAAGAGAAATCATTCTTATCTAAAAATTCAAAACTTTGAGGGAAAAATGACAAAGAGTCCACTTTTCTTAGTTTCAAAGTATAATCTCCACATCGATTAATTAATGAAGAAATTAGTATGTTAAATGTATCCTTTGATTGACATTTTTGCACTTTATCAAAGTCATTTAAAAGCACCTCATCCCAATTCATTGAACTCGGCTTAGGGTGGAAGTACTTTAACACACCCCATACTTGTCCATATTGAACTAGATAGTGTTTGTGACTGTCCGTTTGAGCATGTAAATTATTTATGCAGAATATTAACAGTACAATTATATATCTGATCGCATTTATTCTCATCTTTTTTTTATAATATTTTTTTTTATAAATCAGCTTACCTGAACAAAATCTTCAGCAGTCATTACACTAATTGTCGCATGTTTATAATCGCGTAAGTTACGCGTCAAAAGTGTTTGAATATTATTTTCAATGGCTGTATAATATTGTAAAGCATCTTCAAAATCTTTGAATTCAGAAGATAATGCTAATTCAACCGTTTTTTCATTAACTGGCAATACAGTAACTAATGTTTTAAAATTCAATAGTTTTCTTCGCGCTTGATCAACATTAAACTGTCTTGATAACAAATAATTTAAGTTAGAAAAAGAAAGAGAGGAAACGAAAATTTTAATTTTTTTTCGATCGGCTTTAGAAAAAAGAATAGATGCACTTTCCATAAACGGTTCTCGACCACTCAGTAAATCAAGTAAAATATCAGTATCTACAAATACCTTTTTCACTATTTGTATTTTTCAGATAAGTAACTCGAATACTCTTTTTTAACATCGTAATCTTCTGGTAATTGAATTATATTCGTCAAACTTTTTACTAAAGGAGTTATTTCTTCTTTTTCAAAAGTATTTTCTGTAATTGTAGATAAATAATTTTCAATCATTTTAGACAAACTAGTATGTTGCTTCTTTGCATACTCTTTTGCTTTCTCAATAATTAATTCGTCGAGCTTTAATGTTAATTTAGTATCCATAACTTTATACGTGCAAATCTAAAATAAATATACGTATAAATTTTCACTTTTTCAAATTCTTCAGTATATCATTCATCATATCAATCTGAACCTTTTGAATTTCAATTAAATCTTGTTGTTGGTGCAACATCAAATGGTCGATTTTTTCATGCAAAATACGAATTTCTAATTCGGACTTTAAATTAATCATGTAATCCTTTTTGGCACGTTCACGGTCTTTTTCTTCTTGACGATTTTGACTCATCATAATGACTGGTGCCTGCAAGGACGCGATACAGCATAAGATCAAATTCAATAAAATAAATGGATAAGGATCAAAACTTTTGTTGGCCAAAAAAACGATATTGATGATAATCCAAATTAAAATAAATACACCAAAATAGATAATGAATGTCCAACTACCACCAAAACTAGCAACTTTGTCCGCTAAGCGTTGACCATACGTTAAATCTACAGGCACCAAGGATTCTTCAGCTATATCCGTCAAACTCGTTTTCTCATTCAAAGAATCCAGTACTTTTTTCTCTAAGGAATTTAGTTCCCCCATCTCTTTATGCAAAAACTCTACCATGTATTTCTCCCGAAAAATAGCCAATTCTTGCATCGACATAAAATCCGTTTCCTTAAAATCCGGAAATTCTTTTCGAATCAAATTCAAAATACTAGGACTTATTAATAAGCCCGCTATTCTTTCCGATATTGGATAGGTAATTCCAGAAGTTTTACTTACAAATGTTTCCATTATTTATTTTAATTGAATGGAAAGATTCGAGAAACTAGAAACGCCAATCAATTTTTCTTTATCATTTTCATACATAATTTCAATACTATCGTGCGTATAAGTCAGCGGAAAGTCATTGGAAATTTGGGTGGTTCCTACAAAGATTTTATCCTCCCCTTCTATCGTAAAATAATAATAGCTATTTCCATTTTTCACATCGGAATTCATCCGTGCTACCACGCCTTTTTTGGATATTTTTTTAGATAAACTTTGGGTATTTAATCTATTTCCATTGGTATTAAATGCATTTCTATACGCCATCAAGGTTTCCATCAACGTATTCCCTACCCCTACAATAGTGTAATCTTCTATCGCAACCATCGCATACATTTTCACCAAACCAGCATTATCTTTCAACGTCATCACATACGTTGGTATGTTGTTGATATTATAGGGTGTTGGAATCGTAGCGGTATACCCTTTTTCTTGAACTTTACCCATGGCCGAATTTTGCGCTGCACTTTCGGTAGCACCACTTTGTTTATACCAAATCGCTTTTTTTGTTCGGGTATCCACTAAAATAAATCCTACCGTAGATTCATCCGCTCCAACTGAGGTAAGACCAGTATACCAATACGACTTATTATCTTCTCCATACACAAGGGTTAAACCTTCCGTAATTTTCAATTTATTTTCATTCGAGAAATTCCAATAACCATGTACAAATTCTCCCCAATCATTTAATTGTTCTTCTATGAATTTTTCTGGTTGAATACGGTCAATCCAAGTCGGAACATTATGCATAGCATATTCTACGATTTTACCATCTGCAGCGTTAACCACCAAAACACTCACCGCATCGGAACCATAAAACCCAACTTTTTTCTTGAATTTTGTCACCACCCAATATGGTATTCCTTTATCGTCAATTTCAAACGTAAAATCGGTCAATCCCTCCGTACAATGACCATGCATATAGATGTGTCTGTATAAATTATCACCGAAAAATGCAGCAGATTGATACTTGATTCGGATGGACTTCCCTCCTACTTGTTGCACCAATTTCACATCTCGCTCGTTCGTTGCATTTACCATTACATAACCGGGAGTACCTGCACTATTTTTATTCCATTTGAAAAATCCAGAATGTAACAATGGAGCAACCCAATACAATTGATCGTTCACTTTTTGAATGGTAAATTCTCCTAACGTCACTTGAGATCCTAAACCAGACTGTGCTCCTAATACTTTATCACCTAAATTATATGCCAATTCTTGATCTACAACACGAATTTTATTTAACGAAATTGGGGTCATATGGTTTTTAAAATCTGTTCCAATTTCCACATTCCCAATCAAATTACGGTACGCTTGATTGCGAAACAAGGACCAAGAAGTGATTGCCGGAATTATAGTCGCATAAATCAAACATAGTACAATACCAATTATCAAGAATTTATTTGGTTTAAAATGTATGTTATTCCAAGTTGGTTCTCCCTTTTTAGAAATCTGTACCAGTGGTGTTGAAGATGTTAGTATTGGTTTCAATAGAAATACCAATAACAATAGAATTAAATAAAAGGGTAATCCCCAAAATCCATAGTTAAAAACAGGCATGGTCCAGTATAGGGAAACAATTATAAGGAGTACACTTAGGATGACAAAACGATTTTTAGACATGGTTTATTTTTTAATTAATGCATATAAAAATACGGTTTTTCGGCGAATCCTATCCGATTAAAACGAATCAATAGAATAAAAAAGTTAAATAATATTAGGGAATACAAAAAAATATAAAAATTTGATTTATAAATATATATTCGAATTTAAATAGATATAAACGAATAACAAACGAAAGCAAATAATTAATTAACGAATAAAATTTTAAGCTACCCACAACTTTGCAGAGTCGAAACAAACAAATAGACACAAAACAATTTTAGTATTCATTTTTAAAAACAAAAACACATGAGTAGTTTAAGAAACAAAGTAAGTTTAATCGGACGAGTAGGAATTAAACCAGAGAAAAAAGAAGTAGGTAATGGATACGTGGTAACACGATTTTCAATTGCAATCAATGAGTCGTACAAGGACAAATCTGGCGAATGGAAAAACAACACGAATTGGCATTATGTTCAAGCATGGGGAAGTTTAGCAGAACGTATTTGCAGATCCATCGACAAAGGTATGGAAGTAGCCATCGAAGGAAAGCTGGTGAATAAATCCTACGAAACGAAAAGTGGTGAAAAACGAAATACGATTGAAATCGAGTTAAACGACCTAGTAAAAGTAGGAGAAAAGAAAGCAAGCTAATTAAGCTAAGAGAAACATGTGACGAGTGACGTACGAAGGGAAGTTGCTCGTCATTCATAACTCATAATTAACAAACATGAACCACGTAAATTTAATAGGGAAAATAAGTTCAGAACCGAAAGTTATGGAACTTACCAACGGGAAGAAAATCGCGCAATTTTCATTAGCAACGCAAGAAACATTTTTAGACGCAGCAGGAAATACCAAAACACGAAAACAATGGCATCGGATCAGTGCCTGGGGCAGATGGATTAAAGTTTTAGAAGAGTTTGGCGAAAAAGGATTAGGATTAGCGATCGAAGGAAGATTGAATTCCAGATTTTACAAAGCAGCAACAGGAGAACGTAAACTGGTCATGGAAGTAGAAGTAAACGATTTAGTGATTTTGTAGGTTGTCGGTAGATTACGAAACGAAGGAAGGGGTATGAGGGGTGTGAGGGGTATGAGGGGTGAGTCACGACTCACCCGAACTCACCCGAACTAACCCGAATTAACCCGAACAAATTTGATTTTAATTAATAAAAAAACAAAAATAAGATGAACAAAGTAGTTTTAATAGGTAATATGGGCGATTTTGCCAAAGTAACAGAATTTAATAATGGAGCAAAAGTGGCGCGTTTTCAGTTGGCAACACATTTGGGTGTAGAAACAAAATGGTACCGCATGTTTGCCTGGGGAAATATTGCACAATTTATTGAACGATTCGGCAGCAAAGGCAAACAAATTGTTGTGACGGGAAGGTTAGTGGAACGAACGTATGTAACCAAAGAAGGAGTGACAAAAAAAGTGGAAGAAGTGGAAGTGAGACATGTGGTGGGGATCTAGGGAGTGCGTGAGTGGTGAGTCGCTACTCACCCGAAAAAACACCCGGAAAACACCAAAAAAAACACCCCCCTCACATAGATAACCACACACAAACCAAACAGCAGAATAACAAGCGATAAAAATGAAATATGACCCAAAAACATATAGGCGACGAAATAGTTATCGAAAACCAGACCATGATTATGGTGGAAACGCAAGTTATTTTATAACGATGTGTGTGATTAATAAAGAAAAATGTTTATCCGAAATCGTATTAGATAACAAGACGAATGAACCAATGGTGATTTTGACAAAATATGGCGCGATTATAGAACGACAAATAAAATGGTTGTGCGAACAATACGAATATATCCGGATTCCGAATTATGTAATTATGCCCGATCACATACATTTTTTGATTGATGTATTTAGTGAACTAAATAATGAAAACACCAAAAAAGTGAAATCCATGGCAGAATTAATGGGTGCTTTTAAATCCACATGCTCCAAACTCATCCATTTGGCTGGCAAGCCTGAATTTACTTGGCAAAGAAATTATTTTGACAATATTATTCGTTCGGAATGGATGTACACAAACATCATTAAATACATGGAGAAAAATCCATATTACTGGTTATTTGGAAAAAGCAACAAATTTACTTTGCAGCAAGAGAAGTAATTGTCTTTATCGTCTCCTCAATATGTTTGTCGGGATTCATTTGATTGTTAATAATATGCACGATTTTACCCTCCTTATTTACAATATACGTAACGCGTCCAGGTATTAAGCCAAATAAATTGGCAGGCACTTTAAAAGATTTGCGAACGGTATTACCCACGTCCGATAATAAGTTAAATGTTAATCGAAATTGGTCTGCAAACTTTTTATGGGACGCAACACTATCTGCACTAATACCAAAAACAGCACAATCCAACGTATTTAATTCCTGCATCGCATCGCGAAAAGAACATGCTTCTTTTGTGCAACCAGGTGTATTATCTTTTGGATAGAAATAGATTATTACATGCTTAGATCCTATGAAATCTTTTATGTTAATCATTTCTCCGTTTTGATTTTTTAAGGAGAAATCTGGACAAGTATCACCGATGGAAATAGACATAGAGAAGGAGTTTTGAGTTATGGATTATGAGTTATAAATTAAGAGTTATGGGTTATGAGTTATAAATTATGAGTTATGAGTTAATGAATTATGCGTTTAATGTTTCCTTGTAGATAGCAATCGTTCGTTTGGTGGTTGTTGCATGTTCTACAATTGGCTGAGGATAGGAATTAGTTCCGAATTCTGGAACCCATCTTTTTACATACACCATTTGTTTGTCAAACTTATCTAATTGTAAAGCGGGATTAAATATTCTAAAATAAGGTGCTGCATCACACCCACTACCAGAAGCCCATTGCCAACCTCCTGCATTGCTTGCGAGTTCAAAATCTAACAATTTCTCTGCAAAATAAGTTGCTCCCCAACGCCAATCAATTAATAAATGTTTAGTAAGAAAACTTGCAACCACCATACGCACACGGTTATGCATATGCCCCGTAGCATTTAATTCACGCATTCCTGCATCTACTAATGGATACCCTGTCTTTCCCTCGCACCAAGCTTTGAAATGTAGTTCATTATTATCCCAAGGTATACGATCATACGTAGGTTTAAAAGAATGTTGTGCGCTTAACGGAAAATGAAAAATAATCATTTGATAAAAATCACGCCATATCAATTCATTCAAGAAAGTTTCGTTTAGTTCCTTTGCCTGACGCGCAAGTGCACGAACACTAATTGTTCCAAAACGTAAGTGAACCCCTAACCTACTTGTTCCAGTAATTGCAGGGAAATCACGTTGTTCGGAATACTTAGTAACTAATGTCTTATTTACTAATTTTCCTGGAAAATCAACTGTTTTAACATCTGTAAAACCTAACTCCTGTAGGGAAATTAAAGATTGCTTTTCACCGAATATTTTAAGGTTATTCAGTTGTTTTTCGCTCGGAAATGCTACTAAATCTGCATCCGTTAATCGCGCTTTCCACTTTCTGGAATACGGCGTAAAAACCGTATACGGCTTTCCATCGTCTTTAACAACTTCTTGTTTTTCAAATACAACATGGTCTTTTGCACCAACGAAATCAATGTTTTTATCTTTTAACAATTCAAAAATCGCAGTGTCTCGTTGTAATGCATATGGTTCGTAATCCCGATTAACAACCACTTTTTGTATGTTAAATTCTACACAAATCTGAGGAATAAGCTCTACGGGATTACCGAAATATACCATTAAATCGGAACCAGTATTTTGGTATTCCTTTTTTAAACGTTCAATTTCTTGATGAATAAATAGGATGCGTTGATCATCTTGCTTTAAGCGTGCTAAAATCGTTGAATCAAAAATAAATATTGGAACAACTTTTCCGTCGGAATTTAGCGCCTTATATAAGCCATGGTTATCTTCCAAACGAAAATCCCTGCGGTGCCAAAATAGAATGTTATTTTCCATTATAATACACACTATTTCGTTCAGTTTCCCAAAGGGTTATTTCAATAGTATATTTATCTTCCAAACGTTTGCGAAGTTTATTCCAAATTACTAGTGCAATATTTTCAGCAGTTGGAATAATATCTTTAAAATCTGGACAATCTAAATTTAAATTTCGATGGTCAAAAGGTTCTTTTACTTCTTCCTCTATAATATCTGAAAGTATTTTTAAATCAATAACATACCCAGTTTCTGGATCGATATCCCCATCCAAACAAACCAACAATGTATAATTGTGTCCGTGAAAGTTCGGATTGTTGCATTTTCCAAAGATGGCTTCGTTTTTTTCATCCGAAAAAGTTGGATTATACAAACGGTGTGCTGCATTAAATGTTTCTCTTCTACAAACTTTCATAAAAATCCGGTGTTATTTTCTCCGTAAAATGTTCGATAATATAGGTAAACCAATAGGTAAATTTTGAAGGGTTCAAATGGATTTCATTTTGGAGATTCTCTAAAGTTACCCATCTAAAATCTTGAGCCTCCTCTGGATTTACATTTGGTATTCCATCAAATTTACCTAGAAAAACATGATCTAACTCGTGCTCCGACAAATTATTCTCTAATTCTGTTTGGTAAATAAAATAAAAGGCATGTTTTAATGGTGTTGCGATTCCCATTTCTTCTTGAAGTCTTCGGTGAGCAGCATCTAAAGAAAGTTCATTTGGTCTTGGATGTGAACAGCAGGTATTTGTCCATAAACCAGCGGAATGGTACTTCCCATCTGCGCGTTGGTGAATCAACATTTCATGCTTTTCATTCCATAAAATAATCGAAAAAGCACGATGTAAACAGTTCTTTTGGTGTGCTTCTAATTTATCCATCTCCCCTATCGGTAAATCGTTCTCATCTACCAAAATTACTTTTTCCCCCATATCTTTTTAATGAATTGATACTCCTTTACTGGTTTTTAAGGTGTCGGTTTTTGGCTTATTTCTACTTAAACTAAATGAAAAAGTACACCCTAATCCAACCGTACTTCGAACATTGATGGTTTGCGCATGGGACTCAATAATATGCTTAACAATTGCCAAGCCAAGTCCAGAACCACCTTCGTTACGTGTTCTACTCTTCTCTACCCGATAAAAACGTTCGAACAAACGTGGAATATCTTTTTTATCAATCCCAGGACCATTATCCGATACTTCTACCAATAACAATTCATTCATTTCATGAAAACGAATTTTAGTTTCTCCATTTTCATTTCCATAACTAATGGAATTCGTTATTAAGTTTAATAATACCTGTGCAATTTTTACACGATCTGCATATACCTGATAATTAGGGTAATCTTTTGCAAAAGTGATAGCTATATTTTTTTCTTTGGAACTTAATTCTAAAGAATCGATGATTTCTTTGGTTAATTTTTTGATGTCAAAAAGTTGAAAATCCATTTGTAAAGCATTGACTTCCAATTTAGTTATCTGATCTAGATCTTCAATTAAATGAACCATACGATCTACAGAATTAGAAGCGCGTTCTAGAAACATGCGGTTTACATTATCATCTTCCAATCCACCTTCTAGTAAGGTTAAAATATACCCTTGAATGGAGAATAAAGGTGTTTTTAATTCATGTGCTAAGTTTCCTAAGAACTCTTTTCGAAACGTTTCTCGTTCTTTTAGGTTGGAAATTTCTTCATTGCGTTCTTCTGTCCATTTTTTGGTTGCACGCTCTGCTTCTTCAAATACCGCTTCTGTAAGTTTAAATGCTGGCTGTATATTGGCTTGTGACTTTTCTTTTTGAATAGATCGGTATAAAACTTTTAGACGTTTGTTTACAAAAAGGTCTACAAAGTAATAAAAGATATAAAAAGAAAAAGCGCCTATTACAATAGGAGCTAGTATTAAAAACCAAATTGGAATGTTAACATTAAAGAAATACAACGATCCAAAAAGGAGAAGTGTAAATGCAAATACGAGTATACTTGCATAGACAATAAAATAAATTGGTTTGCTATTTTTCACCATTCACGAATGTATATCCAACACCTTTAATAGTGCGAATATAATCATCTCCTAGCTTTTCTCTTAATTTTCGAATGTGAACATCGATAGTTCTTTCTCCAACGATAGTCTCTGTACCCCAAACTTTACCTAAAATTTCTTCTCTGGTAAATACTTTTTGTGGCTTACTAATCAGTAATTCAAGTAATTCAAATTCTTTTTTTGGTAATTGAATCACTCCGTCTTTGGTTTCCACTAAATATTTTTCGCGGTCAATTTTAATTTGTCCAACTTCAATAATCGTATTCATCGCTTGCGGTTTAATACGTCGTAACAAAGATTCTACTTTGCTTATTAATAAACGTGGACGAATAGGCTTTGAAATATAGTCATCAGCACCCGCTTCAAATCCAGCTACTTGCGAATAATCTTCTGCACGTGAAGTTAAAAAAGCAATAATTGGCTGTGGAAAAGAAGTCATTTTACGAATTGCATAACAAGCTTCAATTCCATCCATTACTGGCATCATAACATCCATAATTACTAGTACTGGCTTGTTCTTTTGGAAAACATCTAATGCCATTTGTCCATTAGTAGCAGTGGAAATTGTATAACCCTCTTTCTCTAGGTTGTACTTTAAGAACTCCAAAATATCTAAATCATCATCTACTAGAAGTATATGTATTGATTTTTTTTGGCTAGGGTCAAACGTAAACATATATCGAAGATTATTAGAATTAATTTAGCAAATGTATCCCCAAAACCTAACTGACCGCTTAAGTTAAGTTTACTATTACATTAATGATTAATAATTCGAATTAACGGACAGTTAACATTTGCTTAACAAACGAAACACTTTATTAAAGGAACTTTGTTGAAAATTTAAAATACTCATGAAGAACCTAATTTTACTCGCTGTTTTCACACTTTTTACTTGTGTATTACATGCGCAAAACGCTACAATTCAAGGAGTAGTCATTGACGAAATGAATGGTCAAACGATACCAGGTGCGAAAGTTATTCTAGATAGCATGGCGAAGTTTGCTTCTTCCGATTTTGACGGTAAATTTTCTTTTGAAAATTTGAGTGTTGGTGAACATTACGTTACCGTTAAGTATCCTACCTACACGACTAAAAAAGTTCCATTTACACTAAAAGAAAATGAAGTTACAGAGATTAAGATTTCTATCATCTCAACTGAAAAAGAATTAACAGTAGCGCGCGTTAGAA
>CANHRS010000034.1 GCA_947463445.1 Flavobacteriia bacterium
ACAGGTTTTCCAAATCCATCTTCAGAAAAAGTAACCTTAGCATATTCCTTACCAGAAGGTACACAATTTGGAACCTTGAAACTATACACACAAACTGGCGAACTAGTCAAAGAATTTAAAGTGTCCAATCAAGTAGACCACCTAGAATTACCAGTTTCAGAATACAACTCAGGGACGTATTTTTATGAGTTACAAGCAGGAGGTAGTTCTTCTGGAGGTAAAAAAATGGTCGTAATTCATTAATACCCGTTCGGGTGAATCGCGATTCACCCAAAATAAAACGACACAAAAAAAGGACGAGCAATCTTGCTTTTTTTAATTATAAAATATACGTAATTTAGTAACTCATTTAAAATCTATATACTATGAAAAAAATATTTACACTAGTGCTTTTATTTTGTTCGTTACAATCTTTTTCGCAATTGACGTTGGTTAGAGAAACAGCCACTCTGTTAGTACCTTTTAAATTATCAAATGGAGAGTCTATGTTGTATTCTATAGAGTATTCTAAGAATAATAAGTATTCAAAGTTAAATCTTTACAAAAGGGACTTTAGTCTATACAAAGTAGTAACAATACCACAAGTATTTCCTTATGACACAACTTCTTTTACAAATAATTACATTAATTTTAATCAAGTTGAAATTATGATGTTTGATGACGATCCAGAAACATCTTTTTCTTTGTCAGATAGATTTTTTAATAATGATGATAAAATAGAATTTGTGATAAGTTATCGAAGTACAAAATATTTAAATTCAGTTTTTTATTCTAAAACAACAAATATTTTAGTAAATGAAGATGGTCAAGAAATAATTAGATTTAATAATGATATAGGAGATATCGATATAGTTTATTGGGATTATTTGAATATAACATTTAGAAATGAAAAAGAAAAACCAATTAACACCAAAATCTATTCCGTCCCTGGAAACCTCCCTTGTCCAACTTCTTGTTCTCAAAAAGCTGCAGGCATAGCACCCATCTCCCAACCGAATCAATTTAAAGAAATCCAAGTAACAGGTTTTCCAAATCCATCTTCAGAAAAAGTAACCTTAGCATATTCCTTACCAGAAGGTACACAATTTGGAACCTTGCGACTATACACACAAACTGGCGAACTAGTCAAAGAATTTAAAGTGTCCAATCAAGTAGACCACCTAGAATTACCAGTTTCAGAATACAATGCAGGAACGTATTTTTATGAGTTACAAGCAGGAGGTAGTTCTTCTGGAGGTAAAAAAATGGTCGTAATTCATTAATACCCGTTCGGGTGAATCGTGATTCACCCGGATGAATCGTGATTCACCCATTTTAAAATCGGGTGAATTGGTATTCACCCATTTTAAAAATTCTCCACCTTACTCCCTAAATTCTCCTTGTTTTTTCGTACATTTGGGTTAAATGAAAGGATTAAAATTAAATAGCATTATTCTAATCATCCTATTGGTAGCAACACTAGTTCCTACGCAAATCTTTCATTATATCCATGTTGTTTCTGATCTAACAGAACATTACCAACACCACCAAGACAAAGATTGGGGAGAATTTATTTCGCATGCGTTGACTGCCGGTAATGAGTCAGATACGAATCATCCAGAGCACCACCATTCGCCTTTCCACCAACATAATATCCATTGTGCTACTATCTTTGTAAGTACAATTCCGGAGATACCTAATTTTACTTTAAAAGAACAAGTGCATTTTTTGAATGCCGAAAAACAAAAATTTGCAGTAAAAGAACCTTTCATTTTGGAAGTAACAGCTGCTATCTGGCAACCGCCAAAAATTAGTTAATGAATTTTTATCACGCAAAGCGGATAATTCAAAATTACGCAAGTAGTTATTTCATTAATTAAAATCATTTTTATGCTTAATAAAATCATTGAATTTTCTGTTAAACAGAAATTAATCATTGGACTTTTTGTAATTTTCTTAATAGGATATGGATCCTATGAAGTCACCAAATTACCAATTGATGCTGTACCGGATATTACCAATAATCAAGTGCAAATTATTACTGTGGCTCCCTCGTTAGGAGCTACCGATATCGAAAGGTTAGTCACGTTTCCAGTCGAACAAGCAAATAGTAATATTCATGGACTAAAAGAATTGAGAAGTTTCTCCCGTTTTGGCTTGTCAGTCGTGACACTTATTTTTGACGATAAAACAGATGTCTATTGGGCGAGACAACAAGTACAAGAACGGATTCAAAATGTCAAAGACCAAATTCCTCCGGGCGTTGGATCCCCAAGTATGGGACCTATTACTACCGGCTTGGGCGAGATTTATCAATACATGGTCAAAACCAAGAAAGGCTATGAAAGTAAATACGACGAAACAGATTTACGTACGATACAAGATTGGATTGTTCGTCGTGACCTTTTGCGCGTAGAGGGGATTGCAGATGTAAGTAGTTTTGGAGGAAAACTGAAACAATATGAAATTGCAATAAACCCAGACAAACTAAATGCTTTAGGTGTTTCGATGGACGATGTTTTTCAAGCGGTCGAACAAAATAATCAAAATACCGGAGGGTCCTATATCGAAAAACAAGCGAGTGTATTGTTTATTAGAACGGAGGGACTGATTGGTTCTAAGGAAGATATTGAAAACATTGCAATAAAAAATACAGATGCAGATGTTCCCCTTTTACTAAAAGATATTGCAAAAGTGGAAATCGGACATGCCATTCGATTTGGAGGTATGACCTACAATGGACAAGGAGAAGTTGCAGGCGCTGTAGTAATGATGGTAAAGGGTGGAAATAGCTCCAAAGTCATCGAAGATGTGAAAGCGAAAATTGAAGAAATTCAAAAAACACTTCCAGAAGGGGTGATGATTGAGCCGTTTTTAGATCGAACAAAAATGGTAGACAATGCTATTCATACCGTGGAAACAAATTTGTTAGAAGGTGCACTAATTGTCATATTTATTTTGGTTCTTTTCTTGGGGAATTTCCGCGCTGGACTATTGGTTGCAAGTGTTATTCCTTTGGCAATGCTTTTTGCAATTATCATGATGAACATTTTTGGGGTTAGTGGTAATCTAATGAGCCTTGGTGCACTCGATTTTGGATTGATTATAGACGGTGCTGTAATAATTGTAGAAGCAACTATGCACCAATTGGAACACAGTAAACGTTTCCAAAATATGCGAAGATTTAGACAAATCGAAATGGATAATATCGTAAAATCAAGTGCGAGTAAGATGATGAATAGTGCTGTTTTTGGACAAATAATCATTTTAGTAGTGTATCTTCCAATCTTTACACTAGAAGGAATCGAAGGTAAAATGTTTAAACCAATGGCACAAACGGTAGCTTTTGCTTTAATCGGTGCATTCATTCTTTCGTTGACCTATGTTCCAATGATGAGTTCTATTTTATTGGCTAAAAAGGTAAAACTAAAACCCAATTTTTCTGATCGTTTTTTGGGAAAAGTAGAACGTGTTTACCAAAACTTACTTCAAAAAGCACTTCAAATTCCCAAAACGATTGTATCCTTAGTAATTGCCTTTTTTGTACTCGCTTTGATTGTGCTCACTACCTTAGGTGGAGAATTTATTCCAGCCTTGGAAGAAGGAGATTTCGCTGTGGAAACACGTGTACTCACAGGAACAAGTTTGCAATCTTCCATGGAAATGTGTTTGCGTGCGGAGCGTGTTTTGTTACAAAACTTTCCGGAAGTAATTAAGGTGGTAGGAAAAACGGGTAGTGGTGAAATACCTACGGATCCAATGCCGATGGAAGCTACGGATTTGATGATAATTTTGAAAGATAAAAAAGAATGGACATCTGCCAAAACCTTCGATGAATTGGCAACAAAAATGCATAAAGCGTTAGAGGTTGTTCCTGGTGTGACATTCGGATTTCAATATCCCGTTCAAATGCGTTTCAATGAATTGATGACTGGTGCACGTCAAGATGTCGTTTGTAAAATTTATGGAGAAGATTTAGATACCTTGGCTGCATATGCGAATCGTATTGGAAAATTAGTCTCCAAAATCAAAGGTGCAGCGGATTTATATGTGGAATCGGTTGTTGGAATGCCTCAAATTGTGATTAAGTACAATCGTGCGACATTATCTCAATATGGACTTACCATTCAGGATATTAATAGAAATGTAAATGCTGCTTTTTCAGGACAATTTGCAGGACTTGTTTACGAAGGAGAGAAACGTTTTGATTTGGTAGTTCGTATGGAAAAGGAAAGTAGAACGGATGTAACGGATGTGCAAAATCTGCTAATTCGCACCCATACTGGTATTCAAATACCTTTAAGTACGCTTGCGGATGTGAAAATAGTAGAAGGTCCAAACCAAATTCAACGTGAAAATACCAAACGAAGAATCGTCATTGGGTTCAATGCGCGCGGTAGAGATGTGCAAAGTCTCGTGGAAGAATTACAAGGGAAAGAACAAGCAACGATCAATTTTCCAGTAGGATACACGGTGGAATATGGTGGCTCATTTAAAAATTTAGAAAAAGCAAAACAGCGATTGTCTATTGCTGTGCCTTTAGCATTGTTGTTGATTTTTATCTTGTTGTATTTTGCGTTTAAATCTATCAAACAAGGCTTACTTATTTTCTCTGCAATTCCACTTTCTGCAATCGGGGGTATCTTGGCTTTAGCAATCTTAGGACTTCCTTTTTCCATTAGTGCTGGTGTTGGTTTCATCGCACTTTTTGGTGTAGCGGTCCTAAATGGAATTGTATTAATTGCAGAATTTAATCGTTTGAAAATGGATGGAATGACTGATTTGAAACAAATTGTACTCATAGGAACAAAGATTAGAATGCGACCTGTATTAATGACTGCATTTGTAGCTTCACTAGGCTTTTTACCGATGGCAATGAGTCATGGTGCAGGTGCGGAAGTACAACGTCCGTTAGCATCCGTAGTAATTGGCGGTTTATTACTCGCAACATTATTAACCTTATTTGTACTTCCTGTATTATATGTGTTGGTGACAAGTGGTAGTAAAGTTAAATTGAATGTGAAAACAGGTGTTATCTTATTGCTAATTTCACTTTCATTTAGTGGAAAATCATTCGCTCAAACACCGATTTCTTACCAAGCGGCAGTAGATAGTGCCATTGCGAATAATCTGAATTATAAAAACGAAATCCTTAAAGCACAATATAAAGAACAGTTAATTCGTACTGCAACCGCTTGGAATACGACGGATGTTCTTGGAGAATATGGAAGATTGAATAGTAGATATACCGATAATCGAGTTTCTATTACACAAGCTTTAGATTTTCCAGTAGTTTACGCCCGAAGAAAAAATGTGTTTCAAGAAGATTGGAAATTGGCAACAATTCAAGTAGAATTAAAGGAAAAAGAACTTAAGATACAAGTTGGAAATTCGTATTTTGCTTTACTTGTTTTAGCGGAAAAACGAAAATTATTACAACGTATAGATAGTATTTACGCAACTTATCTTTCGAAAGCTGAATTACGAATTCGTTTGGGAGAAACAAATATTTTGGAAAAAATAACCATTGAAAATCAACGTGTGCAAATTGGAAATCAATTAAAACAATTGGAAGATGTAATAACCATCGAACAAATGCATTTTCAATTCTTGTTAAACACAAAAAAGCAATTTGTTCCTATGGTTTCCAACGAAAAAGTGAATGTGCTTATTAATCTCGATAAGCGACTTTTAATAAATGAACTTCCAAGTATCAAATTCTTAGATGTACAAAGAAAAACGGCACTTGCGCAATTAAAATTAGAAAAGGCAAAATGGGTACCTGGAATCAACCTTGGGTATGTTTCCGGTACGATGTATGGTTTTGGAGCGGATAATAATTTTTATACACATGCTTCCCGTTTTAATGCTGGGCAAGTTGGTCTCAAAATCCCTGTTTTTTCCAAACAAGGACAGAATATTAAATTAGCTAAAATCAATACATTAATTGTAAATAGCCAATCAGATGCCGAACACATACGGATTCAAAATGAAATAGATGCACTCTTTAAACAGTTTGAAACACAAAGTCAAATTATGCAGGATCTAGAAAAGATTGCCTTACCAAATGCAAAAATTATTTTTGAAACTGCCCAAAAACAATTTGTCAATGGCGAAATAGATTACCTCGAATGGGCAATATTAATTAATCAAAGTATTTCCATTCAAAGTGATTACCAAGATGCATTAATGAAATATAACCAATTAGCCATCCAAATAAGTAATATGTAGAGTCGCGTTGCCACGCGACTAATTATAGAACGAAAAAAAACGTAAGGATGTTGCACACCAACATCCAAATAAATAATATGTAGAGTCGCGTTGCCACGCGACTAATTATAGTACACAAAAAATAACGTAAAGATGTTGCACAGCAACATCAAAAAAATAAAAAAATATGAAAAAAATAATCCTACCCATCCTTATATTCTCAGTAATTGGTTGTGGACAAAAAGAAGAAAATAAAACGGTTGAATCGACATCCAATGTGGTCGAAAGTTCCATCGTAAAATTAACTGCTGCACAAATGGTTAATGCTGAAATTCAAACGGCAAAATTGGTGCAAAAAGAAATTTCGGCTACTATCCGTCTTAATGGAAAAATTGATGTACCACCACAAAATTTAATTTCGGTCAGTGTGCCCCTTGGAGGATATCTAAAATCAACCGAAATGCTTCCTGGTAAAATTGTACGTAAAGGTCAAATTCTAGCGGTTTTAGAAGACCAACAATACGTAAGATTACAACAAGATTATTTGTTAGCAAAAGTCAAATTAAAAGTGGTAGAAGGAGAATATATGCGTCAGAAAGAATTAAACGCAAGTAAGGCTGCTAGTGATAAAATTGTACAAATTGCGGAGGGTGAGTATAAAAACGCTAAAATAAATGTGAAAGCATTGGAAGAAAATTTAGAGTTGATTGGCATTCAACCTAAAAAATTGGATGAAACCAAAATTTCAAAACGGATAACAATTACGTCACCAATTAATGGGTATGTTTCTAAAGTGAATGCGAATATCGGAAAGTATTTAACGCCAAGCGAGGTGTTGTTTGAATTAGTAAACGTTTCGGATATTCATTTAAATGTTTCTGTTTTTGAGAAGGACATAGCGGCATTAGCAATAGGACAAAAAGTAATCACATATAATAATAGTAATCCAACTAAAAAATACGAAACCGAAATTATATTAATCGGACATTCGCTTTCTGCAGATAAAAACACAGAAGTACATTGTCACTTTAAAAAGTACGATAAAAGTTTAGTCCCTGGAATGTATATGAATGCAGAGGTAGAACTGAAAAATAAAAGTGCCCAAACCATTTCGGAGAATGCAATTTTGCGTTATGCAAATCAAGATTATGTTTTTATCCAAGTTAATAAAACAAACTTTGAAATGATACCCGTTAAGGTTGGTGCAAAAGAAAATGAATTGGTCGAAATTGAAAATTATCCGGATGTAAATAATTTCCCAATCGTTGTTAATGGCGCATATTCCCTTTTAATGAAACTCAAAAACACCGACCAGTAGGGGCGCAATGCGTTGCGCCCGAAATAATACGTAATATATCAATGCGTTGCGCCCGAAATAATGCGTTGCTCCCGAAATATATGTTACCATCCGTTGGGGCGAAATGCGTTTCGCCCGAAATAATACGCGTAACAACAATGCGTTGCGCCCGAAAAAATGCGTTTCTCTCCAAAACGGGATACCGATAAGGCATCCCGTTTTATCCATCCCAATTATTTGGTATCATCATAAATGTCATCAAATCCAGACTTTTCTTTATTCAGTTTCTCCACCTCAATTTTTCGTTTGATGGCATATAAAACTTTCTCAACCGTGTCATATTCTCCATCCGGTACCGGACTTGCAGCAGGGTAGGAGTGTAATACGCCGCCATCATCCAGCATCACGTAACTAGGATATGATTTAATGTGATAACGTTGTAAAATTGGGTGGTCAGCAGTCACATAATATTTTTCCCAGGGAATAGATGTATAATACGTTTGTTGCTCTTTAGTTAGTTTGGTGTTTTCCTCGATAATCGTGACAAAACGAAAAGTTTTTCCGTACTTTTCGTAAAGGGGAACCAATAATTCTAGGTGTTTTTTTGTTTCTTGTAACATCGGATCCATAAATTGTAAATAGACATAACTTCCTGTATAACTTTCAAGGGTAATGGTGTCTAGTTGGTTTTTGGTGATTAAAGCAAAATTTGGCGCCTTCATTCCTGGGGAGAGTTCTGTAAGTCGCTCTATCATACGTTGCGCAATACCACGGTGAACTTTGTATAAGCCAAAACGACCAATACTGTCCAACATCGTAATTATATTCGATTTTGGATAATCTTTCCCATTGTATACTTCCGAAAGTCCTTGGATGGCAATTAATTCACGAACACGTGGATTACGTAATGTAGCATCTGTGCCTAATGCACGCATCAATTGAGATGGACTACTACTTAAAATGGATTTATAAATCTTTTGGTTTACCTCGGTGGAAACCATCGCAAAAATATTTTTATAATATAAACGCATGTAATCCATGTATTTGTCATTTTCATAACTGACAGGAAAATCTTTCAGATATAAAACAAATTTTTCAATACGTGTCTTCATACCAACATAATTGATATCATCCAACGAAGCCATGGTATAGCGCAAATAGGTCTTGAAAAAAAACGAGGTGTCTGATTTATAGTATTTCTCTACATTCAATTTGAAAGTGTCCAACTGTTGCGAGAATTCCAAAGTGGAAGTTGTTTTTCGATTTAAATACACACCTAAAAAATCGTGTACCCAATTGTCAAATTCTAAAAGTTTAAAGTTTATATCTATTTTTGGTAAATTTATAAATGCGATTTCAATTTTGTTTCCTTGTGGTCTAAATGCGTTATAAGGATCTTTATCTGGTAATGAAATCGTGTAAGAACTACCAGGACTTGCATATATAAAACCGGTGTTTTTGAAACACTTAATGATTACTTTTTCAGTACGTGCTAAAGAAATATCTACTTGGAAACTACTGTCTTTCTGTATAATTGCCTCTCCAACTAAACTATCTTTTAAAGAAAAATAATCTTTAATAATATAAAATTCAATTTTCTTACCTACAAATCCTGTCGTATTTCCTTGAATATGTGTACTAGATTGTCCATACGAAAACCCAACGCATAAAGTAAACAGAAATAGGTAAATTAAATTTTTCATGCAAGTAACAATTCAGATAAGGATACAAACGAAGAAATAGCACCATTATTACGTGCAATTTCACGAACAATGGTGGCACTAATCGGAGCAACCGCTGGGTCTGTCATGAAAAAAACAGTCTCAATACCGGATATTTGTAAATTCATTTGCGCAATGGCTTTCTCATACTCAAAATCATTGGTATCGCGTAAACCTCGTAATATATAACGTGCATCAATTTCTTGACAATATTCTACCGTTAATTTTTGATAGGTTGTAACTCGAATTTTAGAGACATCCTTATAAATATGTTCGATCTGATTCTTACGTTTTTCCAATTCGAAAAAATAATTCTTATTAGTGTTAATTCCAATTCCAATCACAATTTCATCAAATAATGGAAGTGCTTTGTGAATTACACTCTCATGTCCTTTCGTGAACGGGTCAAATGAACCAGGGAATAAAGCTATTTTTTTCATACTTTTTTAATCGTTAAGTAAATATAGTAATTTATAGCATGTGTAACCATTGTTGCTTTTTTAGTCCAATAGATATAGTATTATTGTACTCTGAAAATTAACAAAGATGAAAAAGGAAACGATACAAAAAGGAATAAACTACCAAGATTACAGAACGTTAGTAGGAAATTTAATCTTAGAGAATAAAACAACAGGTACTAAACAAACACCTGAATTAGTTGATTTTACAAAGTTGAATGAACAGCGCTCCAACCGAAATGAAAAACAATTTATTTTAAATCAAGATTTAGCACATCTTTTTGATAATAAGGTTTTTAATGAATATTGGGTTGTGTTTGTAGAAGCTTGGTGTGGGGATTGCGCGCAAAATCTCCCTGCTATTCAGGCGATTGCTAAATATGCTTCTGGCGTAGAATTAAAAATCGTTATCAAATCGGATAACAGCGATGAAATGCAAAAGTATTTAACCAATGGGGCGGAAGCCATCCCGAAATTAGTTAGAATTCAAAAAGATTCGTTAGAAGATCTAGGAACTTGGGGCGCACGACCAAAAAATGCGCAAGCAATTGCGGAACATTGGAAAAAAAATAAAGAAACAATACCAAAAGAAGATTTCGAAAAGGAATTACACCTATGGTATGCTAAAAACAGAGGTAAAGATTTGCAAAATGAGTTTTTTGAAATGTTAACAACCATATAGAATAGTTACAACGACTTTTTAACTAAATTTGATAAGATGAATCGCTCCTCGTTTATTAAATTAGTAGGTCTATCTTCTTTGTCTATGTCAATGATTTCTTTCAACGATTTGTTCTCGTTTTCAAAATCCCTTCCAGCAACGGAAAAAATGCCCATCTTATTTATTGGACACGGAAACCCAATGAATGCCATAGAAGAAAATTCCTTCGTACAAGGTTTTCGAGAAACAGCAAAAAAGTTACCTAAACCTACAGCAATAGTTTGTATTTCTGCACATTGGGAAACGAAAGGTACGCAAGTAACAGCAATGCAAAGTCCGAAAACAATCCATGATTTCGGTGGATTTCCACAAGCCTTATTTGATGTCCAGTATCCTGCGCTAGGAAGTCCTGAGTTAGCTAAAACGGTTCAAGAGTTGTTGGAACCTACGCAAGTAACGTTAGACCAAAATTGGGGATTGGATCATGGTACCTGGACGACGCTAATACATTTTTTTCCAAAAGCGGATGTGCCTGTTATTCAACTTAGTTTAGATTACACACTTAGCCCACAACAACACTATGATTTAGCAAAAAAGTTACAAATTCTTCGATCTAAAGGTGTACTAATTGTAGGGAGCGGTAATATCGTACATAATCTTGGATTAGTTGATTTTAGAAATATTACGAAAGAAAATTATGGGTACGATTGGGCGATAGAAGCTCGTGAATTAACTAGTAAATGGATACTTGACGGAAATCATACTCCTTTAATTGAATTCAAAAACCAAGGGAAAGCACTAAATCTTGCAGTACCATCACCGGAACACTATCTACCATTATTGTATATCCTTTCTTTGCAAGAGAAAACAGATAAATTAGAACTGTTTAATGATAAATTAGTGGCAGGCTCTTTAAGTATGACTTCCTTAATTATAGGATAATAGCTATGAATTATAAATGGAAATCACTAATTTCACTAATTCATAATCCATAACACATAATTCATAAGCCAATAAGATGTTGTTTCACGACTTAAACTTACACAAAAATATTTTAAAAGCCCTAGATGATCAAGGGTTTACGACTCCAACAACAATTCAACAAAAAGCGTTTTCAGTCATCATGTCGGGTAGAGATGTTGTCGGTTTAGCGCAAACTGGTACAGGTAAAACACTCGCTTTCTTATTACCAATTTTAAATATGTTCAAATTTGCTAAGCAATTTGAACCTCGTTTTGTCATCTTGGTGCCAACACGTGAATTAGTAATTCAAATTGTAGAAGAAATTGAAAAATTAACTACCTACATGAATGTGCGTGTATGTGGGGTCTATGGTGGGGTAAGTGTCAATACACAAATAGATTTTATTTTAGATGGACAAGATATTATTGTTGCAACCCCAGGAAGATTCTACGATTTAGCATTGAATGGTTCACTTAAGTTGAAGTCAGTACAAAAAGTGGTGATCGATGAAATGGATGAAATGTTGAATTTGGGTTTCCGAACGCAACTAAAAAACATACTCGAATTATTACCTCCTAAACGTCAAACACTTTTATTTTCGGCAACAATGCACGAAGATGTAGAGTTTTTGATTGATGAATATTTCAATAATCCGGAGAAAATAGAAGCTGCAGCACATGGTACGCCGATTGAAAAAATTAAACAATCAATCTTCCAAGTTCCAAATTTCTATTCCAAAGTGAATTTGTTAATCAATTTGTTAGCAAACAATGCGGATATAAGTAAGGTCTTAGTGTTTACTAAAAGTAGAAAAGTAGCAGACATGCTATTTGAAATTATTGACGGAAACTTTCCAGAGCAATTCGGGATTATACACTCTAATAAGTCACAAAATTACCGCTTCAGTGCTTTGCGAAACTTTCAAAATGAAACACATCGTGGATTAATCGCTACCGATTTAGTTTCTCGTGGATTAGATATTTCCGATGTGACGCACGTCATTAACTTCGATATGCCAGAAGAACCAACGAACTATATCCACAGAATCGGTAGAACTGGCCGTGCAGACAAAGATGGTATCGCAATGTCTTTCGTAACACCTTTTGACGAAGAAAATAAAAATACAATTGAGGCTTTAATGAAAATGTCTATTGTAATCAATGAACTTCCAAAGTCTTACGAAGAGTCCGAAATCCTCCTAGAATCTGAAAAGCCAGTCATGCCAGGTGTGAATTACATGCCAGAAGCAACTATTAAAAATTCGAAAGGTGCTTTCCATGAAAAAATAGACAAAAACAAAAAGGTGAATTTAGGAGGTTCTTACAAACGAACAATTAAGGATAAATACAAAAAACGCAAAACGCGTGGTCAAAAAAACGGGAATTCTAAAATCTAGTAGAGATGTTGAACTTCAACATCTACAACATCTAAAATCCAGTAGCGCGATGTTGCACCGCAACATCTATTTTTTTAAATAGAAAATAAAATCACCAATGTCGCACATTCTTCTTTTTGATTCCGATTGTATCCTTTGCAATAAATCCGTGCAATACATTATTAAACACGATTCAAAAAAAATATTTCAATTTGCTTCCTTACAATCCAAGTTCGGACAAGAATTTCTACAAGCAAATAATTTACCGCTACATGTCTATTCAACGGTAATTTATCTACAAGAAAATAAAGTTTACACAAAATCCTCAGCCGCAATTCGTGCATTCGCAGCATTGAATATAGTGTCTAAAATTTTTCTCGTTCTACTAATTTTTCCACTTCCAATCCGCGATTTTTTCTACAACCTAATTGCCAAAAACAGAAAACACTTTTTCAAAAACCAAACTTCCTGTTTAATCCCCACCGAAGAACTCAAAAAACGAATGCTTTCATAACTTCCGTCACCCGTCACCCGTCACTCGTCACTCGTCACCCATCACTCGTCACCCGTCACTCGTCACCCGTCACTCGTCACCCGTCACTCGTCACCCGTCACCCGTCCCTTCACATCAACTCCCACGCACTTTTATATCCACCAACTTCTTCCATATACTCCAAAAATTTACTGTAAAATGGATCTTGACCAATCGTACTACTATCACCAATTACAAAAAGTTGTTCTTTTGCGCGTGTTAATGCGACATTCATTCTGCGATAATCTTTCAAGAAACCAATAACTGCGTCAACATTAGAACGAACTAATGAGAGAAGAATAATTTCTTTTTCTTGCCCTTGAAAACTATCAATGGTACTGATTAAGATTCCTGCAGGTAATAATTCTTTTGCTAATTGTACTTGTCCAGAATAAGGGGAGATAAATGCAATAGATGCATGATTCAAATTTTCGAGTTCTATGATTTTTTGAACAATACCCAACTCCCCTTCATTTAGTAGACTGTTTCCGTCTGTGCCCGACTGTTCATCAAACCCTGTTCCTGCCGTATCGTAATAGGTAATGTGTTGATGTATGTCGTGCTGCTCTTTTGGTGTATGTAAATTCGAATGGTAAAAATAATTGCTCGAAAAATCAGCGATAGATTTACGCATACGATATTGAGTATTTAAAAAGCAAAGATCTTTACAATGCCTAAAACTATGCTCTAAAATAGAAATGGATAATCCTTGCTTATCTGCAGCAGGTGACAAAACGGTAGGTGGGAGTTGAAATGGATCGCCTGCCAATACCCATGTTTTTGCAAATGGAAAAACAACCCACGCCAATGCTTCTATGGCTTGTCCTGCTTCATCCATGACCAAAGTGTCGAAAAGTGCACTTTTTGGCAAGAAATCTGCAAGACCAATCGGGGTTCCTAAAATCACCTCTGCTTGTTCAAAGAGTTTTTCATCAAAATAATTTCGAATATCTCGAATCTCCTTACGTATACTCTTAACCTCTTTTAATAACAAACCTCTTTGTTCGCGTTCTTCACGACCGAAATTTCGTTTGTATTGATAGGACATTCGTCTTAATTCCTCCGCACGAATTTTTAAGCGCTTGATTTCCTTATGCTCTTTTGCTTCCTGCATTTTACCCTCAGGCGTATACGGGAAAATGAGGTCATCTACCTTAAGTGAATTACCCACACGTAATATCTTTACTCCTTGCGTTACCAACCCTTTCGCAATGTTGTCTACCGCTGTGTTACTTGGAGCGGTGACAAGAATGCGTTTTCCTGCTTGAATTAATTGGTTTATACCTTCGAGTAAGGTAGTCGTTTTTCCAGTTCCAGGAGGTCCATGAAGTATCACTAATGAAGTGTTTTCAACCATTGCGCAAACCGCTTGTTGCTGACTCTCATTCAAGTCTGTATTGCGAATATTTGGTTTTGTTTGCAAAGCTAATCCTTGTTGAAAGTCTTCTGTTCCATGTAGTTTAGCGAAAAGGGCTGCGACGTCTTTATTTTGTTCAATATTTTTAACCCCTTCTAGCATGATTTCACTTGTACGGTGATCAGGTGCTAATTTTATTCCAACACCCTTTTCTTCCATCCAATCTGGAAAATCAGGCGCATATAGTCTGAATTCACCTTTCTGGCCTTCCATACCAAGTAAAGTTCCTTTGATAGGTGTTTCTCCCTCCAAAAAACACTCAATCGCTACGTTATCTCTGAAATTAGAGGTATCCGTTGTATAAGGTAATTTAAAAGATATCTCAGGGTAATCTGCATATCCAAAACTTTTGCGAACTACTGTAATCGGATGTAATACTAAACCATCTGCTTTCAACTGTTTTAATCCCGATTTCGGGTCTAAAGTATAACGGTTTTCTTGCTCTTTCATTTCCAAAGAAATCAATGAAAGCAATTGCTGTTGGTGTGGATGTAGTTCGTTCATATGGTAAAAGTAGAAAGTAGAAATTATAAAGTGTGTATAATCTATAAAAAGGATGAATTTTAAATCTAATATCTCTTACTTTAACCTTGAAATTTTGAAGTCAAACTTCAAAATTTCAAGGTTATTTCATTTTTTTTGCATGTGACTTATATTCCTTAAAAGAGTTAATCCATCTAATAAACAAAAAAAAACGTTCTTGAAATTAATCAAGAACGTTTAATCTTTATCTACTAGTCTAATGTCTAATGTCTAAAGTCTAATGTCTTTTGTCTTTAATCTACTAGTCTTAGATCTAGAAATTAAGCATCAATCTTAGCGTATTTCGCGTTTTTCTCAATAAACTCGCGTCTTGGTGGAACTTCATCCCCCATCAACATAGAGAAAATTTGATCACATTCAGCTGCGTTTTCGATAGTTACCTGACGAAGTGTGCGTTGCTCTGGATTCATGGTTGTTTCCCAAAGTTGAATCGCATTCATCTCTCCAAGACCTTTATAACGTTGTACATTCACAGATGATTCTGCTCCTGCTCCTTTAAAATCTTGAATCAAAGCATCGCGTTGGTCCTCGTTCCAAGCATAATCGGAACGTTGTCCTTTTTTAACTTGGTATAATGGAGGTGTAGCGATATAGATGTATCCGTTTTCAATCAATTCTTTCATGTAACGGAACAAGAATGTTAAAATTAAGGTTTCGATATGCGAACCATCCACATCGGCATCACACATAATGATGATCTTGTGGTATCTTAATTTCTCTAAGTTTAATGCTTTGGAATCTTCTTCTGTTCCGATACGAACACCTAATGCAGTATAAATGTTTTTAATCTCTTCGTTTTCAAATATTTTATGTTGCATCGCTTTCTCCACGTTCAAGATTTTACCACGTAATGGCATAATTGCTTGGAAGTGTCTGTCGCGACCCATTTTTGCAGTTCCACCCGCCGAATCTCCCTCGACAAAGTAAATCTCACACATTGCAGGATCTTTCTCCGAACAATCCGCTAATTTACCTGGTAGACCAGAACCTGTAAGTACATTTTTACGTTGTACCATCTCACGTGCCTTACGAGCAGCATGACGTGCACGAGCAGCCAATAATACTTTCTCAACGATTAATTTAGCTTCCGCAGGATGCTCTTCTAAATAAATAGACAACATTTCAGAAACCCCTTGTGAAACAGGAGCGGTTACCTCACGGTTACCCAATTTAGTTTTAGTCTGACCTTCGAATTGTGGCTCTTGTACTTTAACAGAAACAACCGCAGTTAATCCCTCACGGAAATCATCCCCATCAATCTCTATTTTTTCTTTCGCTAAAATTCCAGAATCAGTAGCGTATTTTTTCAACGTGTTTGTCAATCCACGACGGAAACCTGAAAGGTGTGTACCTCCTTCGTGCGTATTGATGTTATTTACATACGCTTGAATGTTTTCCGTGTAAGAAGTGTTGTATGTTAACGCAACTTCTACTGGAATACCATCACGTTCTCCTTCAAAATAGATAACATCTGAAATTAATGCCTCTCTATTTCTATCTAAATATTGTGCAAATTCCTTCAAACCTCCTTCGGAGAAGAATTTATTAGAAATTGGCAACCCTTTTTCATCGAAATGACGTAAATCTGTCAAATAAATGGTAATTCCTTTATTTAAGAACGCTAATTCACGCAAACGTGCAGCAATCGTATCGTAATTATACGTCGTAAATTCAAAAATAGATCCGTCTGGTTTAAACGTCACTTGCGTTCCATGTTCTTTGGATTCGCCAATAACACGAACGTCATATAACGGTTTACCAATCGAATACTCTTGCTCGAAAATTTGACCATCACGATGAACTTCAGCACGTAAATGTGTTGATAATGCATTCACACAAGATACACCTACACCGTGCAAACCTCCAGAAACCTTATAGGTATCTTTATCAAATTTACCTCCGGCGTGTAACACCGTCATTACAATCTCTAACGCTGATTTTTTTTCCTTTGCAGTTAATCCAGTCGGTATTCCACGACCATTATCCTTAACGGTAACTGAGTTGTCTTCATTGATAAATACCTGAATGGTGTCGCAATGACCCGCTAATGCTTCATCAATAGAGTTGTCAACTACCTCATATACTAAATGGTGTAAACCTTTGATGCCAACATCTCCGATGTACATCGCCGGTCTTTTTCTTACTGCCTCTAATCCTTCTAATACCTGGATATTATCCGCTGAATAGTCATTTACTTTTAAATCTTCACTCATAGTGTTTCCTTTGGAAATAATTCGTTTTTGATAGAAGACAAAGATACGAAAAAGAGAAGAATTAGAAGGAGGTTAGGGGAGGTGTGTGGAGGTTATTTATCAACAAAAAAGTCGGTTGAATGTTGAAAAATTACTTAGTGCGAATCCATTCTACAATGCTCGCATCCATAGGTTTAACCCGTGGCCCAACAACGCGATCTAACTTACCTTGTGTATTAATCAAATATTTCTGAAAATTCCACTTCACTTCGTTGTCCTCAAGTCCATTTTTAGACTTACTTGTCAGAAACTGATACAACGGTTCTATACTGTCGCCCTTAACCTTAATCTTACCCATCATCGGAAAAGTAACACCATAATTTTTTACGCAGAACGACTTAATTTCATCATTCGTTCCTGGGTCTTGAGAATAAAAATCATTCGTCGGGAAACCAACAATCACAAAATTACTATCCTTAAATTGCATGTATAATTGCTGAAGTTGCTCAAATTGTGGTGTTAAACCACA
This sequence comes from Flavobacteriia bacterium, assembly GCA_947463445.1. Taxonomy (GTDB): domain Bacteria; phylum Bacteroidota; class Bacteroidia; order Flavobacteriales_D; family Crocinitomicaceae; genus CANHVK01. The sequence goes on from CANHRS010000034.1 coordinate 17,878, forward strand.
TTTAGAAGCTGTATTTACTAACATTACTTTTTTTCCTTTTAAAGAAGATAAATCAAAGGTCTTGCCTTCAATATCTGTTACCTTAAAGTCGTAAATAGTTTGGGCGTGTAACTGAATACTGATTACTAAGCCAAAAATGAATAAAAGCTGTTTCATAAGAATATGTTTCGTTTCAAACAAATATAGGTTTAAATTGTAACAAATTTCGATTCTATGCGTTTAATTTAGCTATGAAAATGTTTCTTTTACTACTGATTGGTTTTGTATCGCTTAATGCTATTGCACAAGTGAAAATGGACGGAATCTGGCAAGGTCTCATTGTCAAAGATGGAGCTAAATGGTCAGAAAGTTCTGTCCTATTCCTAGAAATTAATTCAGTAGATAAAAATTTAACAGGACGAACACGCGAAGAAGTTACTAAGTCAGACTGTTACATGATTCAAAAAATTAAAGGAACTATCACGGATAGTGTTTCTATAAAATTCAAACAATACATTACAGAAACAAAAAAAACAACGCCAAAAATCACGTGGATTCCTTTTGAAGCTAAACTCTCTTTCGATACATTAACTGGTTATTTAGCTGGATCATACACGCAATTAGCAGGCAGAAAAACTACTGGTAAAATAACCATGTACCGTTCTACCGCTGAATTCTCTAATTCGGAAATGATCATGCTGCATCAAAGCTGGAGAGATGTGTTTATTCAAGACTTAAACCAAAAACGTAAAGCACCAGCAATTCGTGAGTGGGAACGTAAAAACTTTGTGTTTGAACCGATTTATTTCGACTACGATAAAGACAGTCTAAAAGTAGAATACAATGCGTATCTCAAAGAAATGGTTCGTGTTGTATTAGACCATACGGATCTTAGAATCAAAATTACGGGACACACAGATGCAGATGGTTCAAATGCATACAACAAGGAACTTTCAGAACGTAGAGCGAAATCGATACAAGATTTTTTCGTTAAATGTGGCTTACCTCCGCATAAAGTCGTTACAGACTTCAAAGGGGAAGAAGAACCTGTCGACAATAACAAAACCGATAACGGAAAACAACGAAATCGAAGGGTGGATTTTACGTTTATATAAGATTAATACTCACCGATTTTTTTTAATGTTCTAATAGCTTAAAAAAAAACTAATTGATTAATTTCTTCTTTCGTTCTATTGTAAAGCTGTTTTTGTTTCGAACTTTATCATCAAATCGGAAAAATGTCCGTCTATTAAATTAGTCTTATTTAATATCTTAAGATCTAAATCGTGGGTGAATGGAAAAAAAGAATTTCATTTAGCCTAAAGCTAGTATTCATATAACTTTTATAGTTTTCAGCTTTCTTTTTGTCTATTAGCCTAATTTATTGAGTATATTATGATCAACTACTGGAATTTTCAATAAAAAACCCGGTGCAAAATAATTGGTTGAATTGATGCGTCGGTATTTTAACTCACCCCCAATTAGAAATACACCTCACAAGGAACCTTGAAATCCTAATTTAGTCTTTTCACGGGAAATTTCAACTACTGGTCCTGCGGATATACCAAGAATATATCCAGTTTGTAAATCTGCATATATACGTAATCTATCTCTTTCAAATTCAACTCCAAAGGCAGCACCTGACAAACCATCTTCATCATTGCCAGACCAAGTAGACACTTCTAATCCACCACTGAAACGTTTCTCCGTTTTTGAGATGTTAAAATTGAGTTTTGGACCAACCAATACTAGTACGTTGGACTGTGCTTGTACTAAATTACTACCAGTAATTAATATTAAAATAAATAATAGTTTACTCATTGTTCGTTTACTGATTTTTATAAATTAATTTTATTTAAGCTTTAAAAACAAACAAAGAAACAATTTATTCTTTAATAATCAATCTAATAAGTTTTGTTGGTATTGAAATATATTAAAATATGCTGAAATTTCCTTTTTCTAAAACTGGGTATTTAAAAAAGATACCCGGAGCAAAATAATTCGTAGCATTTATACGTCGATAGCGCATATCTACACCAAGAAATATAGCAGCCCATGCGGAACCTTGGAAACCTATAGCATGTGTTTCTTTAGTTAATTCTAATACGGGACCAGCAGATACCCCCAAAATTGCACCGGCTTGTAATTCGCTGTATATACGACATCTATCTCTTTCAAATTCAAATCCAAAATCAGCACCAAATGGGATACTATTATTATTATAAGTCCATACTGACGCTTCTAATCCACCACTAAAACGATGTTGACCATTCCCAAAATTGAAATTAAATTTCGGCCCAACAAACACCAAAAAATCAGAAAATTGTGCTTTAAGTTGTAAACTAAACAACATCAAAATAATAATAACTACGCTTTTCATAAAATGTTTAAAATTAATTTATAATCTATTTTTCATCCCTCTCGTCACTCATCCAACGGTTCCTGAGGCTCTCGAAGGACCGTCACTCGTCTCTCGTCACTCATCCAACGGTTCCTGAGGCTCTCGAAGGACCGTCACTCGTCTCTCGTCTCTCGTCACTCGTCACTCGTCTCTCATCTCTCCCTTCAACCATTTCAACGTCTCCGCTTCTTCACTTCCTTCTTGTACCGCATACTGATACTCCCATTGCGCCATAGGAGGTAAGGACATTAAAATAGACTCCGTTCTCCCCCCAGAAAACAACCCGAATTTTGTGCCTCGGTCGTGAACTAAGTTAAACTCTACATACCTACCACGACGTAAATTACGCCATGCTATATGATGTGGTTCAATTGTTTTAGTTCTACCAAGCTCTGCTTGTTCTGTGTAAATCGATACAAAAGAACTAGCTAGTTCAGAGCAGTATGCAAACAAAGATTCCTTCGTTAGTGAAGTGTTATTTTCCGATAAATGATCAAAGAAAATACCACCTATACCGCGCGATTCATTGCGGTGTGGAATGTGAAAATAGGTGTCTGCCCATGGTTTATGTTTTGCGTAAAAACCAGTGTCATATTTGTCACAAATAGTTTTTAAACGTGCATGAAATAGGTGCGCTTGTACTGGTATCACATAGTGTGGTGTCAAATCAATACCTCCGCCAAACCAATAAGTTCCATTATCTAATTCAAAATAACGAACATTCATGTGTATGATTGGAACATGTGGATTATGTGGGTGTAGTACGATAGAAATTCCAGTTGCAAAAAATGTTTCGCCTTCTAAATGTAACTGAGATTTCATAGCCGGAGAAACTTCACCATGAACTGCTGAAAATGCTACTCCTCCTTTTTCTAATAAATCTCCATCTTTCAATACTCGGGTTAATCCTCCACCACCTTCGGCTCTTTCCCAATGATCGGAAGAAAATGTAGACGTCCCATCTAACTTTTCTAAATCTGTACAAATCGTTGTTTGTAACGCTTTGTAAGCAGATGCAATTGCTTCTTTAGTCATTGATTTCTCCAACTTTTACGATCTTATAATCGTCTTGTTTTAAGATATAGGATGCTCTGTTTTCAAAGCCATTTCCTGCTTTTAAAGGAACTGGATGGATAATATTCATAACTCCATCACCTGGTTTTTGATCTAAAAGTACTTTTTTAGCAAAATACATGGTTACATCAAACCCTTGAACCGCGTATTTAGTCAGTGCTGTATTGTATTTTTTGCGATATAACTTTTTTAATTTTCCTGTCTCCTCACTTGTAATATCAAAATCTACGGAAGATGCATAATGAAAATTCAATCGATTTTTAGCCTCTGCAGAAATATCATCAAAATTCACCCAGTCTTTTGTACCAATTAGTGTAATTAATGGGGATTTAGGTTTCGTACTCCAAGCAGATAATTGGTCTGTAATACTCGTTGCTAAACCTCTATCACGTGTAGGAACAATAAAAACAGCATTCTTACCTTTTTTAAGATGTATAGCAATATCTTTTTCCTGAATTTCAAACAATTTCTTTGTACCCAATCCTAAGTAACTAGAGCGAAAAGCTTGGTATAAATCATCATCTTTTGGACCCACTTTTACAAGATATACTTGCTCTGTAATGTAATTCCGTTGGATGAATTTAGCCATGTTTTTAAGAGAGGTAATCTCTGAGGCAACTGCATTAGTAACAAGTGGATTTTCTTTAAGAATTGCTGTAGTAGCAACAATAGGACTTACGAGTTGTATATTGTTTGACTTACAAAATGTTGCGGTTAATTCTAGATTGTCGCCATTAAATGGACCAATGATTAACTCGGAGTTTAATACATCTTCTTGTCGTAATAGTGGACCTACGGTAATGGAGTCACTGCCTGCATCCAAAACAACTACTTTTCCCTGGTAACCTAATGCTATTAAAGAGTCTATTGCAATTTGAGCACCCATGTAAAATTCAGTAGCAATCGCAGAAGTAGGATCGTTTTGTTTTTCGGTATTAAATGGTAGTAAAAAAGTTAATCCCTGTGTTTTTTTCTTTAATGTGGTATTTTGATCGCTAGCTATTTCAGAACCAGTAGGAGTGAGGTCGTTAATTTGTCGAACGGATACATCTTCTACTTTCTTTGGGTAAATCGGTACACGTAAAGTCATTCCAGGCTTTAATTGGGTAGACGAAATATTGTTGTTTAAGCGCGAAATTTCATCCACAGTTACCATGAAACGTTTGGATATATTATACAAGGTTTCATGATCTAATACTTTGTGTACAATGATTGTATCTGGTTTTTTTGTTGGTTTAACGTTTTCGGGTAAATCTGTCGGTTTATTTCCAGGAATTACGATGGTTTGACCAGCAATTAAGTCTTTCGTTAAACCAGGATTTGCGGTGTTTAATTCTTGCTCCGTTATCGAAAACTTTTTTAATACACTATAAAATGTTTCCCCTTCGCGAATCATATAATTAAATGATTTTCCAACGGTTTCTAGCGACTTTCGAGCAGTCATCGGAACAAGTATTTTTTGCCCCTCACGCACCCCTTTTGAAGTTTCCGGATTCAATAATGCTACATCATCAATCGCAACACCAATCTCCTTGCACACAGAAAATAAAGTAGCTCCTTTTTTAACGGTATACGTGTAATATTTTTTACCATCTTTGGTAACTATATCTTTATCATTCAATTGTCCGAAAACAGGAATCGAAAGAAATACTATTAATAAGGAAAAAAAATGTTTCATACTACTTTCAATTTATTGAACTTTCCATCCTTCACTCGTCCCTCGTCACACATCGCTCTTCACACGTCTCCCTTCTCTCGTCACCCGTCTCTCGTCACTCGTCTCTCGTCACTCGTCTCTCGTCACTCGTCTCTCTAATCGTTGCATCGCAACGATTACTCCCACTCAATCGTTGCTGGTGGTTTTGAACTAATATCATATGTCACACGATTAATCCCTTTCACCTGATTGATAATACGGTTAGAAATTTTAGCTAAAAATTCATACGGTAAATGACACCAATCTGCAGTCATACCATCCGTAGAAGATACAGCGCGTAAAGCTACAGCATTTTCATACGTACGTTCGTCTCCCATCACACCAACAGATTGTACTGGTAAGAAGATTGCACCCGCTTGCCATACTTGGTCATACAAACCGTCTTCTTTTAAGCCATTGATAAATAAGGAATCAACTTCTTGTAAAATGCGTACTTTCTCAGCAGTAACTTCTCCTAAAATTCGGATACCTAATCCAGGACCTGGGAAAGGATGTCTACCTAAAATTGCTGGAGCAATATCCAAGGATTTACCAACACGTCTAACTTCGTCTTTAAACAATAAACGTAATGGCTCAACAACCTGTAATTTCATGTAGTCAGGTAAACCTCCTACATTATGGTGTGATTTAATGGTTTGAGATGGACCACCATTTACAGATACCGACTCGATTACGTCAGGATAAATAGTACCTTGACCTAACCATTTTGCATCAGTTACTAATTTGGACTCTTCATCAAAAACATCAATGAAAACTTTACCAATTGCTTTACGTTTTAATTCTGGATCCGTCAATCCTTTTAATGCTGCATAGAATTTTTCAGATGCATCCACACCTTTAACATTCAAGCCCATTCCTTTATAGGAATCTAAAACGGAATTAAATTCGTCTTTACGTAACAACCCATTGTCCACAAATATGCAATGTAAATTTGCACCGATTGCTTTGTGCAGTAATACCGCTGCTACAGATGAATCAACACCGCCAGATAAACCTAAGATAACTTTATCTGTACCGATTTTATCTTGTAAATCTTTTACGGTAGAGTCTACAAATGAATCAGGTGTCCAAGATTGGTCGCAATTACAAATATCTACAATGAAGTTTTTTAATAAAATACTTCCTTCTAAAGAATGGTAAACTTCTGGATGAAATTGAATTCCATAAGTTTGTTCACCCTCCACATAATATCCTGCTACTGCAACATCTTCCGTACTTGCAATAATTTTATAATGCGATGGGATAGTTTTGATGGTATCTCCATGAGACATCCAAACTTGTGAACCATCCGTCATGCCTTTTGTTAATTCATGCGCTTTATCTACATAGGAAAGATTTGCTCTTCCGTATTCACGAATGGTAGAAGGTAATACTTCACCTCCAAAACTTCCTGCTAAATATTGTGCACCAAAACAAACACCTAATAATGGGAATTTACCTTTAATTGCAGATAAATCCGGTTTTGGAGCTTGTGGGTCACGTGTTGAAAAAGGACTACCCGAAAGTACAACTCCTTTAATATTCGAACTTAATGTTGGAATATTATTCCAAGGATGAATTTCACAATATACGTTCAATTCTCTTACTCGTCTCGCAATCAACTGTGTGTATTGCGATCCGAAATCAATAATTAATATCATTTCTTGCATAATGCAAATATAAGGGATTTAGACAAAAGACTGATAGATAAAAGATAAAAGACTTTAAGAAAATATAATATACAACTTAATGTCTTACAGATTTTACTCTTGCTATCTTTTGTCTTTCTGTCTTTGCTCTTTTGTCTTTTTA
>CANHRS010000035.1 GCA_947463445.1 Flavobacteriia bacterium
TAATTATTAAGAATTATGAATTTCGTTGTTACAGAAAATACACATTTTGCTCTCGTAACGTCCAAAGTAGATAAATTGGATGCTTCCAATGCTTCGGATTTGAAAAATGAATTAATCATCTTGAACAAAAAAGGGATTAACTCTATCGTTATTGATTTATCTGCAACAAAATACTGTGATTCATCTGGTTTAAGCGCAATTTTAGTAGCGAATCGTTTGTGTAAAGATACCAATGGAAAATTTGCATTAAGCGGTTTACAAGCAAACGTAACAAAAATGATTGCTATTTCACAATTGGATAAAGTTTTATCTATCACTGCATCTATTGAAGAAGCAACGGCGTTGATGGCGAACTAAGTATGTCGTTTCAACTAACCATTTTAGGTTCTGGAGCAGCTTTACCCACTGCATTTCGTAAGCCAACATCCCAATACATTAATTGTAACGAACGACACATTTTGATAGATTGTGGCGAAGGAACTCAGTCACAAATTCGTATTGCCGGAATAAAACTGCAAAAAATCACCCACATCTTAATTTCACACTTGCATGGCGACCATTATTTTGGGTTGGTTGGTTTGTTAAGCACCATGCATTTATTGGGGCGCGACCAAGGAGTAACCATCTACGGGCCGGAAGAGTTAGAGCATATCGTGCGTTTACAGTTGGAGGTAGGGCATGCGAAACTAGGTTTTTCGTTGGAGTTTGTTTCGTTAAATGGCAAAGAGCTTCGCCTTTTATTTGAAGATAAAAGTCTTGAAATTCATACATTTCCATTAAAACATAAAATTCCTACGAACGGTTTTATCATCAAAGAAAAGCCAAAAGAACGTTCTATCATAGGTGAAGAATTACGCGAATCCGGGGTTTCCTTGATGGCGGTACCTTATTTTAGACGCGGCGAAGATTTTATAAGTGAGGAAGGTGAAACATTCTATGCAGATGATTTTACCTATGCTCCAAAACCTTCCAAGTCGTACGCGTTTTGTTCCGATACCATTTATACCGAAAGTATTGTTCCTTACATAAAAGGGGTGGACGTCTTATATCACGAAGCGACATTTACCGAAAAAGAAGCGGATCGCGCGAAAGCTACCATGCATTCTACCGCAAAACAAGCTGCGACCATTGCGCAAAAAGCAGGTGTTGGTCGTTTGTTGTTAGGACATCTAAGTGCCCGATTTGATGGGGTAGAAGCACATTTGAAAGAGGCGAGACCTGTGTTTGAAAATGTGGTTGTGGTGAGTGATTTTGATGTGGTGGAGATTTGAGAATTCTTTGTATCATTTATATTGCTTCATTTTTATCTTTTCCAAATTCTGCTGTCCATTTTGTTAATTTTTCTTCCAATAGTTTCTTTTCTGGTAGATATAAACTATATTTTGTTGCATAAATACTTGTGTCTTTAGGTAAGGTTAATTCGACCATCACTGCATTTTTTGTTTGGCAAAGTAGAATACCAATGGTAGGTTTTTCGTCTGGTAATTTTTCGAAGCGATCATAGTAATTTACGTACATCTGTAATTGTCCCAAATCTTGGTGTGTCATTTTTTGTGTTTTTAATTCAATCACCACGAAACAACGCAATAGACGGTTATAAAAAACCAAATCAGCGAAAAACTCATCGTCTTCAATCACCAATCGTTTTTGTCTTGCGACGAAAGAAAATCCATTGCCTAATTCCAACATAAATTGTTGCAGATTTGTAATCAGTGCATTTTCTAAATCTTTTTCATAGTAATGTGGCATTTTCTCCAACCCCAAAAACTCTAATAACATTGGGCTTTTAATAATCTCGCTGGGATGTTCAGGAAGTTTTTCATTTCGAGCAACAGCCATCACGGAATCTTTATCACTACTCATCAGTAAACGCTCATATAAACTGGCATGTACTTGTCTTTCTAATTCTTTCCCATTCCAAGAATTTTTTACCGCTTCTAATTCATAAAATTCCCGTTTGTGCTCATCTTTCATTGTGATTAGCAATCTGTATTGACTCCAATTCAATTGTGAACGCACCGCGTTCACAATTGGGTAAGTTCTGTAAAATTGCCTACATTGAGCTAATGTTCGATATGAAAAACCACTACCATATTCACTCTCGATTACTTTAGCTAAGTTTTGTATGAGATAAGTTCCATATTCCGCACGTTCTTTCCCTTCTTGTTCTTCCAGGAAAATTCGTTCACCCATTTCCCAATACATTTTAACACGGTAAAATTCAACGCTACGAATAGCTTCTTTTCGAGCATTAGTGATAATATTTCTGATGTCAGAAACGAAACTATTAAATTTACTATTTTGTATTTGATTCATTAATAATCCATTTTATCAATTGTGAACGCGGCTCGTTCGTAATTTAAAATCAACATAACTTCCTTATAAACTCTTCTTCTGTGAAATCCAATTATTCAATTTACACTAGAAAAAATTGCTTGCACTTAAAAAATAATTTTCACTATAATTAGCAGTATGTCGGAAATTCCGACATACTGCATTTTGTTCCAATTCCTCTTCTTTGAAAATATTAGAAATATGTTCTGTAATAGTGCTTCTTCCTTTCCCAAAAAGTTGAGCCATTTGCTCTTGCGTGAGCCAAACAGTATCATTTTCTAATTGTACATCTATTTTGATGTTTCCCTCTTGATTTTGATAGATTAACAGGCTTGATTCGTTTTGAAATTCCATTTTTGACTTGTTTTGATTATTTATTAATCTAATTTAATGATTAAAATTTAATTAATTGATGTTATTAAATTTATTTTAGAAACTTTCAAGCTTTTGAATTACCTTAAACTTATTATTTTTCAAACGTTTAAAGTTTAAACTACGTTCACCGAAATTAATAAGTAAGCCTACCTCTAAATTATAAGCTTCTAAATAATTAATAGCCTGTGCAAAATGTACATCTTCCACTTTTATTACCGCTTTTAACTCAACGGATAAAATTCCTTCAACTAAAAAATCAACCCTACGTGTTCCAATTTGTTGATTACGATAATAAATAGGCATTTCAAATTCTCTTGAGAATGGAATGTCCGCTAACGATAATTCTATTTGTAAAGCTCGTTGATAAATGACTTCTTGAAAGCCATTTCCTAATGCTGAATGTACGCGCATAGCGCATCCTATTACCTTTGAAGTTAGTTCTGAATATTTGAAATTTGTGTCAATCATGGTACGTTGTTTACTTGAAGTTAGGAAGAAAAACTGAAAAACGCCCATACCCATCATCTTAACTTTGATTTTTGTGATTATTTTGATTGTTGAGGATGTGGCGTGAGAAGCAAATGAGTGAAGGAAGCAATATCCATACCCATCCATCTTGACTATGATTTTTGTGATTTAAATGATTGTTGAGGATGTGGCGTGAGAGGAAAGAGAAAAAAGAGGCAGAAATTCCCATACCCATCATCTAAACTATGATTTTTGTGATTAAAATGATTTTGTGGAGTAGAACTTATTATTTAAAGATTGAATCTGAATATTGAATATCATATCCAAGTTTTTCAGTTCCTATTTGCTTGGTTAATCTGAGAATAGATTCTTTAACTTTAGATGAAACATCATATCCAATTTTAATTTCTTTAATCAAAATTTTCGGGCATAGGATACTTAACTTATTGTTATTTATTGATTTAATCGGTAGTTCCAAATAAGAAACGATTTCACCTTTTTTATTTAATGTAGATTTTATTGTCTCTTTTAAAAATGAATTACAATTATTTTTTATACTATTTTCAATAGGATAAAAATCATTTTGCAATTTGCAATTTGCAACAATTCTAAATTCATTTTCAATTTGCCAAATTTCTTTTTTAAAAAAGCTCGACATTAAAGGAAATAAAGTTGGAATTTGACTACTAAATAGATTGTGTTTTAGATTAAAGTTAAAATGAAATTCAAAAAATTGTTTTAATAACTTCATTTTATCATTATTATTTCCATATTGAACATTTCCAATGTGAATTCCATGATTTTGATAATCTTCTTCACCGTTTTCTATTTCGAAAATGATTCCTATTCCTTTCCCATTGTCTCCATAAAATCGCCACATACTAAAATCTTCTGGTAATGAAATTCCGTAATTACAAGCGGAAAAAATGAAATGATTTCTTTTAAACTCTTCAATTATTGATGGTGTTAATTCTAGACCAAACTCTTGTAAACCATATTCAATTTCTCTAGGATCATTCAAATTTGCACAGTTGTGCATTCTTATTTTTGAAGAATTAAGTATTTCTATAAATGACTGTAAGTTAGTATAGTGAATGTATTCACTTGTTTCAATTGACTTAAAAAGTGATTCAATAATTTTGTTACCAATAGAAAATTCAATCTCAGCTTTATTGTTATTTCCATCTCCAAAGTATAAACTTGAACTAAATTTAATAGAAGGTATTATTTCTTGAGCCTCCTTAAAATACAATTCTAATTTTTCATCATTATTCATTAAAACTTATTTTAAATTCAACTCCTAATCTTACATCAAATTCATCAGTCTTCATCAATCACAATCCCTTTTCACACCCCAAATCCCATAAATCATCCTAATCAAAAAAATCATAGTTTAGACAGTTTCCACAATCTTTATCTCCTCCTCCGTCAACCCATACAATGCATACACCATCTGGTCTATTTCTTTGTCGGTTTTGTCTATTTCGGCTTTGAGCGCTAAGGCTTTCTTTTTGTTGACTTCAAACAACTCCATCCATTCAAATTCATCTTTTTTGGTTAAAGGGGTGCCTTTGACTGTTTTGATGGCTTTGTTTAGTTCTTTGATGAAATCTACAAAGGATAAATCATACCATTTTTCAAGTTTTCCAGAGATTTTTTCAAGGTGGTATTGGGAGGAAAAATAAGTGGTGAATTTGTTTGTTATTGATTGAAAATCTTTGTTTAGCAGAAGCATTAAATCTGCTTTTTCAATGAATGGTTGTTGGTTTGATAATGTAATTTTCTTAAATCATTAAGAATTATTTTAGGGAAAAGTTTTCTAACGGATTTAGCAGTATTAACCATAAAATAATATGACATCAAACTACTATTCAATAAAACCAAAATGAATTTCAATGAATATTTTGAATTTTCTTTTTCAATAATTGCAATATTACTCATATTGAATAAAAATATTTCATCTGTATATGATGCATTTATACATCTTGGAAAATTTCCTGTAATCTCTCTAATTATAATTTTTCTTCCATTAAATAAATTAAATGTACGAGGTGCTGCTAAATGTTTACCATATTCAAGGAACGAACCTGACCAATTTAATTGAAATCTGCCAACGTCTTTTCCTTCTAAATAATTATATGTATTTTCATTTTTCTTATATTGAAAATCAAAAGGTCTATTAATTACATCTGTAGCAGTTTGGTTAGGTTCTCCTTTATCTTTTTCATAAGCTTTTAATCCAGCTTTTATTACGACAATATTATCTAAAAATTCAGTATATTTAGTAATCTTTGAATTTACTTTGTCAGCTTTTTCATTTACAAACACTTTAAATTCAAGCCCTTCATTTAAATAAAATTCTTTTTGAACTTTTGAATGAGCTAAATAAAATTCTTTACCATTATTCAGGAAGATATCAACTGAGTTTTTCTGATTTAATTCTTTTTTATCTGCAATTAATATAACCGTTTCAACATTTGCACTTTCAAATGAGTAACCTTCTAAATTTATTATTTGATTAAGATTGCAATTCTCTAAAAGAAACTTCCTTAAACCTTCGCCTGAATACATCATTAACCAAGAATTAGGTATAATTAATCCATAATTACCTTTTGAATTAATAATTTGTACTGATTTTTCAATAAATAGTAAATATGTATTTATTTGATATTTAGCAGATGTATATTTTTCAATAAAAAAATCTTTTTCACTTTGACTAAAATTATCGCGAGCAAATACATAAGGCGGATTCCCAATAATAACATCAAACCCACCTCCTGAGCCTGACGAAGGGGCAAATACTTCCGGAAATTCTTTCTCCCAAGAAAAAGCTTTCTCTCCTGCAACCTCTGGGTCATCAATCAAGGAGTTTCCGCATTTAATGTTGTTGTTCAGTGAATTTAGTTTTCTACCTTTTTGCGCTGTGCGTAACCATAAAGAAAGCTTTGCAATTTCAATACTTTCATCGTTTAAGTCAACACCGTAAAGATTATTCTCCAAAATGCTGTTTTCCACGTCACTCAACACTAAACTGTCGCCCATTAATTTGGCTTGCAATTCGTCAATGTAGGTGTGTTCTTCAATTAAAAATTCAAGTGCTTGGTTCAAAAAAGCTCCCGATCCACAGGCTGGGTCGCAAATGGTCAGTTGCAACAACCATGCTCGGTAGGTAGTTAGTTTGTCGAGTAAGGCTTTTTTTGTTTTTGTTTGCAGGTTTTTCTCTGTATGGTATTCCTCTTCAATAAGTTGTAATTCCTCTTTTTTCTCCGTACACAATTTCCCAACGGTATTGTCCACGATGTATTTGGTAATGTATTTCGGTGTATAAAAAACGCCGTCTTTTTTACGTTTCGTTTTGGTTTTATCCACTACATTCCCTTCAATTTCAGACTTGATCTCGTCGATTTCATTGAGGGAGTTTTCGAAAATATGTCCCAAAATGTTAACATCCACTTCACTCTGAAAATCGTAATCACTCATTTTATGCGTATGCTCGTATAAAAGTTGGTCATTAATTTTCAAGTTGTCTAAAAATTCATCGTTTTTAAACAATCCTCCGTTGTAAGCAAAGATTTCATGGGTTTCTTCAATGGCTTCGCCTGTTTTCTTTCCAAAAGCAGGCAATGTCACTTTTGCACCTTCGTTTAAGTCGTGAAAATACATCACGTAACGATCATACAGGGAAACCGGAATACGCATTTTCTGCAAGTTTTCCCATTCTTTGTTGATGCGTCGTATCAAGTTAGTGGGCAATAACAAACGGTCTTCTGCGAAAAAGATAAATAGAAAACGGTCTAATAATTTTTGTGTCTTTTTGAACAACAACAACTTGTCGTGTTGCGGATTTAATTCCACTAAATTGTTGTACAATCCACGTTTAAATGCAGAATAATCGTTGTAAAGTTGTTTCGTAATCGCATTTTCTTTCGAGACAGATTGATTGAGTAAGTTCGTTGGTAGGTTATTCGAAATACTTTCCCAGTCTAAACAGCAATACAACACCGTAAATTCATCCTTGGTCAAGGTAAACAAGTTAAACTCTTGGTATTGTGTCGTATTATCAATGTAAAAACGCAATTTCTCAAAATTGGAGGTAATCACATAGTTACAACCTGGTTGGTTCGTTTTATATCCAAATGCCTGTGCTTCAATTTTTGCTAAATCCGTTGTATCTGTTCCTTTCAATTCAATCACACCAATTGCCTTTCCATCGATAACAATGGCGCCATCTACTTTTTTGCTATTGGTAATGTTTTTGAGTTCGGTCGTTAAGTTAAAATGTTCGGTCGGATTTAGTATGTACCCAAAAATGTTTACAAACAAATCTCTTAAAAATCCTTCTTGGTATTGTTCTTCTTTGCTTTTACGGATGTTTTGTTGAATCGTAGCATTTAAAAAATGTGCTTGAAATTTCTCCCATTTCTGAGCAATCACCGTGTTGTTTAATGTTTCTATGTGTTTTTTGAGTACCGATTGTTGAAATAATGCCATATTGTTAGTTGTTGATTAATTGATAAACGAATTAGTTGAATTCATTTAATTTATAAGCGTTAGTAGTCTGGTCCCTCCATTCGTAATTCGATACCTTTGATTTGGAGTAGTTTTGTTTTCGGGAAATTCCATGGTTGCCCATCCGTATTCGATCAATGGATCAAGGTATTTTTTACGGTTTTTTGTTTGATTACTTATATTTAGTTGATTAAATAAATCTGCTTTATTTTGCCATTCTTTTAAAATCAACAATACCTCAACAACTCTTTCATGAATAAGCTCCTTTACGAGTTGTCTAGCTTGGTCACTAGCTTGGTCACTAGCTTGGTCACTAGCTTGGTTACTAGCTTGGTTACTAGCTTGGTTACTAGCTTGGTTACAGAAAGAAATTATTTCATCTAAGTTATTGAATATGTTAGGTTTAACTTGGTTACCAGCTTGGTTACTAGCTTGGTTACTAGCTTGGTCACTCACCCGTGTTCCTTTACCTGATAAAGGATGAATAGGAAGGGTTACTAACACATAATTTAGTTCATCAGTTTCAAATAATGGAGCAGGCGAACCATTCTCAGCCATGGTGTCGTAAATCGTTGGGAAACCTGTTCCACGACCTTCCGTAAGATGCAGTTCTTTTAGAAAATCTCCGATTCTTCTATTTCGATACTCGCGCGCTACAATTCTACGTTGACTTTTCAAGATTTCAGCGTTAACAGGAGGTACAGGTCCTGGATAGCTTAGAATCTCTATTTTGTCAGGCCAAATTTGAACTTCAATTGGAGAACCAAGTTCGTAGTTTTTATGATAGATAGCATTGGATAAAGCTTCTTCTACAGCCTCATAAGGGAAATTGTAAAAACGTAGTGCTTCTGCTTTATTTGCTTGTTTTATTACCTCCTCATTTAAGATGTTGTTTTCAATAAACGATAACGCGTTTCTCAATTGTAAATGAATTGGACCTTTAAAATAATGTTCTTTAAAATTTCTTCCAGAAGTATCTTTATGCCAAACTAATTCAATCCACGATCTAGGGAAAAAGGTTTCTGGATTTTTTGAAAAGAATAACAAACCTACATTTACGGGTCTAGTATCTTCCATAGGTCCTTTAGCGATATACATGGATTTAGCGATATCTATCAACGGCATTTTGGTAGATTCGGTGTATAATTCACTTTTAATTTCTTGTAAATAGCTTTGAATTAATCCTAAGTCAAAATCATTAATAGTCGCATGATTATTTACTCTGTCGTCAAAAGGGATGCGTGCTGCTAACTCTTGTAAGCGAATTAAATTCACACCTCTTGCTATCATACTTTTGGATCCAGAGCGAATATAGGATTGCCTTTGTGAAGAAGCTCCCAAGGAAACTGGAGAGGTGTAAGGACGATGGTCACCGGCAGGACACCATAATACAAGTATGTGTTTTTCTTCGAGAATGTAAGGTTGGATTATCGGGAAATAATTTGGTTGAAGTTGGTTTGCTAAGTTTACAATATTTCCTTGTATTGCATCCATTTGGTTAGCTTGTAAACCAAGGGGAGGAAAAATCGGAAGTCCATCATTTTCGGCTATTCCAATTATAATATAGCCACCACCCCAATTATTTAAATCATTTGCAAAAGCACACATCGAATGAATAACATCTTCAGGGTTCCAACCTTGCTTAAATTCAAGACGTTCCCATTCAACAGAATTCCCATGAACTAAATCATTAATATTAATAGGTAGTGCCATTTAATGCGTTTTTTTTCTGTGTGAATGGTTTTTTAAATATAATTATTAATTCTAAATTTATTTAAAACTCTTAATTACTACATTTTCATAGTACTCGATTATTGAAATAAAGCCATATTGTTAGTCGTTGATTTTTAGAAGTCTAAAATAAGTAAAAAGCGATGATTTACTTGGAGTTGCGTAAACTACTTTTAAACAACTTATTTGTCAAATTCATAAAGTTTAGTGATATTCTAGTATCATTATTTTAATCTTCGATGCTGTTTTGCATTCAGTTCATTTACGATTTTTTTTCCAGTTTTGGCTTCAAGTTCCAAGCGAGCAACTTTAGCTACATTTCCACCTTGTGATGCTACTTTTTGACTTTCTATGAAATTACTCGGGTTTACAGCTGTTGATATGTCTTTGGTGGAAGCTTCTGCAAGCATAGTTAAAATGAGCTCGATATTAGACATGTTATCTCGTAAATTTTCTTTTTTTAAACCTTTAAATATTTTATACTCCTTGGTAGTTTTTTCGCTCCAAGCTTTCGTGATAATGTCAGTGAGTATTGCAAAATGTTGTCCTTCTTTTAAACCTCTTTGTTTCCATTCATTTGTTAACTCATTTCGGATTTCTATGCTTTTAAGGCGTTGATTGATCCAACTTTCTGAGTAACCTAATTTCATATATTGTTCCAAAGCTCGATCGATGCTTAATTCTGGATCTTGCATTTCGTCCAATCTTTCCGAACCTACTTGAGCTAACCAATGTTTGAAAGGTTCCGCTTTTGGTGAAGGGATAGATTGTATTAAACGCAAGAGTTGCTCGGTATTTGCAACGTCTGTAAGTCGCATTTTGCCGTCTTCAGCAAGAAGTTTTAAACGGTTACAATTTGTAACCGTTTCATTTCCTTCTTTCAAAAGTCTAAATTTCAATACTTTCCAATAGTTTCTTGCGCCTTGGTAATTGGTTTGATCTGTCAAAGTAGCGATAACGTCTACAATCGAAAAATACCAAGTATTTTCCGCCTCGCTCCATTGTGTTCTGATTTTCGTGTCCTTGAATAATTGAATTGCAGTTTTTGATGTCATAAAGATTAATTTGATTATTTATTAATCTAATTTAATGATTAAAATTTAATTTTAAATAAATTTAAATATTTTTTTAATCCATCAAATCATCCAATTGTTACATTTTAAAATTTTATCCTGAACTGTTCCATTGAGTATATCGAAATGTGTCGAAGGGTAGCTAATTTTCAAATCATTCAATTGTTACATTTACACATAAATAATTTACACATTGTTTAATTGCTACATTAAATTACCAAATCTCCACAAATTTCCCAGTCCCATTGCGCATTGCGTCTCCTTCTTTTACTTTAAACGCATCAAAAAATACCGGGATATTTTTCAAGGGACCATTCACGCGGTACATACCTGGACTATGTGGGTCATTTAACAAACGATTTTTCAATTCTTGTTCGGTGTAGGTGATTTTAAATACTTGTGCCATTGCGATGAAGAAACGCTGTTCAGGGGTGAACCCAAAACGTTTTTTGCCTGACTTGAACTCTTTGGTTTTCGTGTATGCTTGGTAGGCTAATAAGATACCACCAAGATCCGCGATGTTTTCTCCCATGGTTAGTTCTGGGTTTACACATTGTTCAGGGAAAGGGCAGAAGCTCGCGAAGGTTTCTCCGTACACTTTTGTTTTGTCTTCGAATTTCTTTTTGTCGCCTTCAGTCCACCAATCGGAGAAACTTCCGTCAGCTGCAAATTTCGCTCCGACATCGTCAAATCCGTGGGTAAGTTCGTGACCAATAATCATTCCTATGCGCGAAAAGTTGAGTGCGTCTTCAGCGTTTACATCAAAGAAAGGTGCTTGCATAATTCCGGCTGGAAAGATGATTTCATTTTGTGAAGCGTCGTAAAAAGCGTTGATCATGTGGGCTGGAACTCCGAAGCGTGTTTTATCTACCGGTTGAGTTAAGTCTATGATACTTTTATCAAATGCATAGATTTCGCAATGGTTAAAATTGTCTACGTAAGTAGTAGGAGTGAGGGTGATTTTACTAAAGTCTTCCCATTTGTCTGGAAAACCTAATTTGCGATGAATGGCTATTAGTTTTTTGTTTGCTTCCGTTTTGGTAGAGTCCGACATCCAGGTGGATGCTTGGATACGTTCTTGGTATGCTAAGATCAATAGGTCGACCATCTCATTGATTTTTACTTTAGCGGCGTTAGAGAAGTGTTTTTCTACGAATAATTGTCCTAATACCTCTCCAATTGGTAAATTTGTTAGTTCATTTACTGCTTTATCTGAAATAGGTTTATCTGTTGATTTACCGGTTAATACTGTTTGGTAGAAATAAAAGTTTAATTTTGCGAAATTATCACTTAACTTACTTGAATAATAAGATATTAATCGTGATTTTAAGTAGCTTTTCCAGGTGTCTAAAGGGATTTCTTTAAAAATCGTTGGGATTTTAGCGATGTAATTGGTTTGACCAACGATTAAGTAGTCTATTTTTGGTATTCCAAGTTGTTTTAAATACGTTTCAAAATGGATGTCGGTAAGTTGTTTCGTGAGTTCTTTACTTGCAATTTTGTTGTAGGTGTTATCTGGATTTCTGGCTTCCGCTGGCGACATCATTTCTGCTGCTAAACGCATTTCAATTTGGTAGGAGTTTTGTGCATGTGTAGCTGCTTCGTTCTCGGATGATCCTGCTAGTTTGAAAAGGTCAATCAGGTATTGTTTGTATTTCTCAAGAATCTCTTTTTTGTTTTCTTGGGTGTAATATAACTTGTTTGGAAGTCCAATACCGCTTTGTCCTACGTACACACAATTCACGTTGATGTTCTTTAGGTCTTGTCCGATACCTAAAGAAAATAAAGCAGAAATACCGCGTTTATGAAAATCTGCCAATACCGTAACAAATTGTTCTGGACTGTTTATTTGATCAATACGGTTCAAATCGTTTTGAATCGGAGTTATCCCTAATTTATTGCGCGTTTCCATATCAATGAAAGATGCATAATAATTTCCAATGAGTGCTTCGTTGGCGTTTTTCGGTTGGTTTTTAACGTTTTCAAGGATTTCAATCAACTTCTTTTTGTTGTTGATGTCTAATTCATTCATACTTCCCCAGCGGGATTCTGTTTTTGGTACAGGATTATTTTTCACCCAATTACCATTCGCGTAATCGAAAAAGTTCGTTTTTGGACTTACCTTACGATCCATGTATGCAGTGTCGATACTTATTTTTTTATTTTTTCTTTGTCCGTAAGAAAAAGTTGTTGCGGTCAATAGTACTAGACCTAAAAGAATGTTTTTATTTTGCATAAATGTTTAATTTAAAAGCATTTCGACATAATCGTAGTCATATTCCCGATATTCTCGGATCGACTTAAATTGAAAATCATGGTAGAAATGTTCTAGGTATTTCAATGCGGCAATGCGCACAGGGGTTTCGGTTTTTGAATAGTGTTTATAAATAAATTGGATGCATTCACGCAGTAATTTACTTCCTAGTTTTTGGCGTCTATACGTTGGAGCAATTACGATTCTACCAATTGAAACTTCTTCAAAAGCAAGTTTGGTAGGAATAATGCGTGCGGTTCCTATAATTTCGTTTGTATCAGTATCGGTCGCGAGTAAGTGATGACACTGAGGGTCTAATCCATCCACTTCCGGATAGGGACAATCTTGTTCTATCACGAACACGGCAACACGAAGTTGAAGCATGCTGTGGTATTCCAATGCAGTAAGTTTAGAAAAATGTTTTATTTCCCAGTGTATCTGCATGCAAAATCACGTTTGGATGTTTCCGACGTTATATGGTTTTTCGGCTTTTTTATTGTTTGCCATTTGAATTCCCATGGAAATCACTTTACGCGTTTCTTCTGGATGTATGATTCCGTCTACCCATAAACGCGAAGCAGCATAATAGGGAGAAATTTGTTCGTCGTAACGCGCTTTAATGGTATTGTAAATTTCATCTTCGCGTTCTTTCGTAATTTCTTCTCCTCGCGCTTTTAAAGTAGCAACTTCAATTTGCAGTAAGGTTTTTGCAGCAGCAGCGCCACTCATTACCGCGATTTCAGCGGTTGGCCAAGCAACAATCAGACGTGGGTCATAGGCTTTACCACACATCGCATAATTTCCTGCACCATACGAATTTCCTACGATGATAGAGAATTTTGGAACGACAGAATTTGCCATGGCATTCACCATTTTCGCTCCGTCTTTGATGATGCCAGCGTGTTCGGATTTGGAACCAACCATAAAGCCGGTAACATCTGTCAGGAACACCAATGGAATATTTTTTTGGTTGCAATTCATGATGAAACGTGCCGCTTTGTCTGCTGATTCATTGTAAATTACACCACCAATTTGAATTTCTCCTTTTTTATTTTTTACAATTTCCCGCTGATTAGCAACGATACCGATAGCCCAACCGTCGACACGTGCATATCCGCAGATAATTGTTTTTCCGTAATCTTCTTTGTATTCCGTAAATTCAGAATCATCCACCAACCATTCGATCACTTTTTTCATGTCGTATGGTTTAGAACGCTCCGCAGGAATCATTCCGTGTACTTTCGTTGGTGCTATCTTAGAAGGTTTACTTTCTTTACGGTCAAATCCAGCAGTCTCGAAATGCCCAACTTTATCCATTAATGTTCGGATTGTCGCTAAACATTCTTCGTCGTTTTCGGTTTTATAATCGCACACCCCAGAAATTTCAGTATGTGTTGTCGCGCCACCTAATGTTTCGTTATCGATGGATTCTCCGATAGCAGCTTTCACCAAGTAAGATCCAGCTAAGAAAATCGTTCCAGTTTTATTAACGATCAACGATTCGTCCGACATAATTGGAAGGTAAGCACCACCAGCTACGCAACTTCCCATCACAGCAGCAATTTGAAGGATTCCTTGCGAACTCATTTGTGCGTTATTTCTAAAAATACGTCCAAAGTGTTCTTTATCTGGGAAAATTTCGTCTTGTAACGGAAGGTAAACTCCTGCTGAATCTACTAAGTAAATAATAGGAAGTCTATTTTCCATAGCAATTTCTTGCGCTCTCAAATTCTTTTTAGCTGTAATTGGAAACCATGCTCCAGCTTTAACAGTGGCGTCATTTGCAACAACGATGCATTGTTTTCCAGAAACATAACCAATTACGACCACTACACCTCCAGAAGGACAACCACCGTGTTCAGCATACATTCCATATCCTGTCAAGGCGCCGATTTCTAAACGTTCGGTATCTTTATCCAGCAGTAAATCAATACGTTCACGTGCGGTCAATTTCCCTTTTTCATGGTGTGCAGCGATCCGTTTTTCACCACCGCCTAGGTAAATCTTACGTAATTCACTTTCTAAACGCGCAATTTTTTGACGCATTTGATCTTCGTTGATATTGAATTCTAATTCTTTTGGATCGATAGCCATGTCGAATAAATTTTGTTTGAATCAAATATAATCAAAAAAACAGAAGTTTTTAAACTACTTTTAAGGTGTGGAAATCGTATTTCAAGACGAATATTTTGTGTTAATCAACAAGCCATCTAATTTGTTGGTGCATCACTCGCATTATGCACGAAACATTGAGGAAGCATCCTTGGTGGAATTGTTAGAAGTCGAAGGATTGAAGGTGTA
This sequence comes from Flavobacteriia bacterium, assembly GCA_947463445.1. Classification (GTDB taxonomy): domain Bacteria; phylum Bacteroidota; class Bacteroidia; order Flavobacteriales_D; family Crocinitomicaceae; genus CANHVK01. The sequence continues at coordinate 15,046 of CANHRS010000035.1, forward strand.
TCCTGTGCATCGTTTGGATCGAAAAACATCTGGTTTAATTATCTGTGCAAGGGAAAAGGAATATGTTTCTAGTTTTCAGAAATTGATTGAAAATAACGAACTGGAAAAGAAATACCAGGCTTTATTACGTGGTTTTGTTCCGTCGGAAGGAATTATTGATTCTCCCGTGAAAAACGAACGCGGAAATTACAAGGAGGCAGAAACACATTATAAATGTTTGAAACAATTTGAACTGCCTATACCTGTTGAACCCTACGAAACTTCTAGGTATAGTGTGGTTGAGTTTGCACCCAAGACTGGTCGTATGCATCAATTACGGATCCATGCCAATAAAATCAGCCATCCGATTATTGGGGATCCAAAACATGGAAATAGGCATCATAATCATATGTTTATCGAGAAATTCGGAATTGATAAATTGTTTTTACATGCATCCAGCTTGAAATTTAAGCATCCTTTTACCGGTGTGGAACTTTTTTTTGAGGTGGAAGTCCCTGCGTTTTGGAATGGGGTGGTTGATTTAGAAAAATAGGGCAACTCCCTAAAATTAGGTCACCTCCCTCGATCCCTCCTCGAGGAGGGATGATTATGGTTTCAGTCAGTTATTATAATTTCATAATTCATCGAAGTGGAATATAAAGTTTCCCTCCTTGAGGAGGGATTAAGGGAGGTGACCAACAAATACTATTTTATTGTTCCATTCCTTCATTCAAAACATAAATTGCATGAACAATTTGATCCTTCACATCATCTAATTGATTCATTACTTCTCCTTCTTGAAATCTAATGATAGTGTATCCAAGTAATTTTAATTTTTGTTCTCTATAAAAATCATACTCACTTTTGTTTAGGTGTGAACTTCCATCTATTTCAATGATTAAACCAAGTTTTGGATAGAAAAAGTCCACAATGAAATTTTTAATTGGTCTTTGTCTTAAGAAACGCTCGTTAAGTTGTTCTCTAGAAAGTAATGATTTCCAAATTCTTTTTTCTGCTTTAGATACGGAGTTTGATCTTAATTCTCGTGCGAATTCTTTTAAATTGGGGTTGTAATGGTTATTTGAAAACATGTTTTTTCTTATATAAGTTAGTGAAAAATGTGAGAGGAAGTTGTGTTATATTGTTTTTTTTTTATTTGAAATGTATGGGAAATGGTCACCTCCCTCGGTCCCTCCTCGAGAAGGGAAGAGTCAGTTATTCTATTTTCATAAAGATTCGAAGCGAAACATAAAATTTTCCTTCTTGAGGAAGGATAAAGGGAGGTGAAGGATGAGATTGTTGTTGTTTGTAAAGTCATCCCCTTTTTCCCTTCACTTTCGTTCGGTCTTCAAAAGCAGTGCTTTTTCTTCCCTTCAAAGGGGGAGGATTATGGTTCCAGTCAGTTATTATATTTTCACAAAGATTCGAAGCGGAACATAAAGTTTCCCACCTTGAGGAGGGATAAAGGGAGGTGACCAATATAAATCACTATCTTTACTAAAAATCAATTATATGCCTTTTTCAAATCTTGGACTTTCTCCTGCTATACTAAAAAATATTGAAAAACAGAACTATGAATCGATTTATCCTATTCAGGAGCAAGCGATTCCAGTGCTATTAAAAAAACAAGATGTATTAGGAATTGCTAAAACTGGTTCTGGGAAAACGGCGAGTTATGTGCTTCCATTATTACAGTTGTTAGAAGGTAGTAAACCAGCTAAGAATCGACATGTTAAGGCGTTAGTGTTAGTACCTACGCGTGAATTAGCAGTGCAGGTGAGTGAGGTGGTTGATCTATTCAGTGAAGGTTTATCAGCTGCAGTAAAATCTATGGCGGTATATGGTGGGGTATCCATAAATCCGCAAATGATAAAATTACAAGGTGTTCAGTTGTTGATTGCAACCCCTGGTCGTTTGATTGAATTGGTGGAATCCAAAGCAGTTTCATTAAGTGAGGTGGAATCACTTGTCTTGGATGAAGCAGATAAAATGTTGAATTTAGGTTTCCAGGAAGAAGTCAATAAAATCATCGCTTTATGTCCGAAAAAACGCCAAAACGTTCTATTTTCAGCAACTTTAAGTGAAGATATTGACCATATTACGCAGCTTGTTCTTAAGAATCCTGTGGTTATCAAAATCGATAGCGATGTTGATGAAATCGATACAATTGTACAAACTGGTTATTTTATTTCAGAAGAAAAGAAAGGACCTTTGTTGCGTTATTTGATTAACAAGGAGAATATGCAACAAGTATTGGTGTTTACTTCTTCGACATTTAAAGCGGATTCAGTCACTGAAAAATTAAATAAAAACGGCATTGAAGCGCGCGCTATACATAGTAAAAAGAGTCAAGGTGCCCGTTTGGAAGCGTTGAATCGTTTTAAGGCAGGAAAGACACGTGTATTAGTCACTACAGATTTATTAGCACGCGGGATCGATATTCAATTCTTACCATTTGTGATCAACTACGAATTACCTCGTTCTCCCAAAGATTACATTCACCGTATTGGTCGTACCGGTCGTGCGGAAGCATCCGGAGAGGCGATTTCTTTTGTTACCCCGGAAGATCAACATCATTTTAAGATTATCCAAAAGAAAATGAAGAAATGGGTGACGATGGTAGAAGGGGATGAATTGGTATAATACTTTATACTTTATTCTTTTCTTTTACAATTTTACTAACTAGGCTTAATACATACACACAGATTCCAACAAAAATAGCAACTACTAACGCAAGTGTGTCGTAGTGTTCAATTGGGCTAAAATTGTCTTTTTGTACTACAATCATACCTCCGATTGCAGCGGCAATTCCGCCGGCAAGTTGTTGTAAAGAGGAATTGATGCTCATAAATGCACCACGATCCCGTAATTCAGGTAATGCGGAAACTAATGCGACACTTGGAATCATTCGTGCCATAACTCCCATCATCATCATTACGTTAAGTACTACTACAATCCAAAAAGGTACAGGAACAAGATTTGCATAGACGAGTACCACCATTATCATCCATGCGGAAGCAATGGTGAATAATTTAAATTTATTGATTTTGTCGCTTAATTTTCCTATGATAGGCATGATTACTAATGTTGCAACACCTGAAATCATGAATAATAGTGGAAGTTGCGCTTCGGTTACGTTTAAATTGTTAATAGCATATACGCTTCCCCAAGGCATAATCATAAAGCCTCCAAGGGACATCAAGGCGGTTGCTAAAAATCCAATACGGTAATTTTTTTGAGAAATAGTATGGATTAAATGTTTTAACGCATTGTCTTTGTTTTTGACTTCTAGATGCTTTGTAATTGGTTTTAATTTAACGGTTAGAACCAACCAAATAATGAATGCTAAAACAACAATTAGAAAGAAAGGAGATTGCCATCCCCAACGGTTTGCAATGTACAAACTAATTGGAATACCTAATACTTGACTAGCGCCAAACCCCATTTGCATGAAACCCATCACACGTCCACGTTGTTCTAAGGTGAATAAATCGGATACGATAGCCATGGAAATGGATCCAATTACACCACCAAATAAACCTGTGAATACACGTGCTGCAATTAAAAGCGGGTAGGTGTTTGCTAGTCCACAAAATAAGGTACCTATGATAAAACCGATGTAGAAAAATAGTAAAAGTTTTTTTCGGTCAAAGCTATCTGCGAAACCTGCAGTTAAAAATCCAGAGATACCTGCACTAAATGCGTAGGAGAACATTGCGATTCCAAATTGTTGGGTGCTAAGTTGCATAGCCTTCATTAATTTATCTCCTAATGGCGACATGACCATAAAATCTAATACTACGGTAAATTGAGTTAGTGCTAGAATGGTGATTACTAGGATTTGGTAGGAAGAGAATTTTTTAATTTCTAGGGTCATGATGTAGGTCAAAATTTAATACAAAAAAAAAGGGAAGCTTTTGCTTCCCTTTTAGTGATCCCGCTGGGACACTGGTTAAAAGCTCAACCGATTGTTTATGTGTTGTTTATGTTGTAGTCTAAAATTGTCGGCGCGATTGTCGTCCTAATTTTTAGTGTTATTTAGTAGCAATTAAAAGAACTAATTTCAGTTGTAAATTTAACTATTCAATCTACTATTTCCAATCAAATTAAGCTAAATTTAATTGATTAAATTACTTTATTATATCTGTGATTTTTTCTTCTTCTAATCCCAGATACAAACATAGTTCGGAAATTGAGATACATTGATGTTCTTCTTTTTTGAAATGCATTTTCATTCGCTTTATTAAAGTACGTGAATAACGTTCGCTTTTCCCTGTTACAACCATTATATCTTTTGGATAAATTACAACTCTTTTCATCTCGTGAATTTTATTTTATGTCAAACGTATATTGTTATGTTTTATCACATTTTAAAAACGTTGATACTATTACCATACATAAAACGTGTTTGTAGATGCTGATAAAATACTGTTCTATCTACTTTTTATGCATAATAATGGCAAAATTAACTCCTTTTTTAGTGGTAATAAACTACCAAAGTGGCACAATCTAACATAAAGTTTATTTATCGGAAGTACACATTTTTATTAGCATTAGTAGCCTTATATATTTGATTAATCAATCGGAATTCAATTCTAGATAGGAATGAGGTTTGAGGGATTATGAAAGTCATAATCTGTAAAAAGTTGAATGTGTAAAAATTAAGAAAATGGCAAGACAAACAGGCCTTTTAAAAGTAAAAGGAACGTTGGACAACGTGACATTTTACAAATCAAAAGATGGACATCTCGCAAAGATGAAAACGAGTGTGGATGCTGCACGAATTGCAAGTGATCCAGCGTTTGCAAGAACGCGAGAAAATGGAAAGGAGTTCGGTAACTCTGCTTCAGCAGGGAAGTTGTTACGTGATTCCTTACGCAACATTACTGTAAACATCAGTAACACGACAAATGTTGCACGAATTACTCAAATTATGACCCAAATTAAAAACATGGACACTACTAGTGCTCGAGGTCAACGTAATGTTGGGGTAGGAATTTCAAATGCTTCGGCAAAAGCATTGTTAAAGGGGTTTGAGTTTAATCCAAATTCACTTTTGGGAAGTATGCTATACAAACCCTATGCATTGACACCTGCAACTGGTGTAATCAATATTGTAAGTTTATTACCTGCATCGGATTTAACTTGGCCTAATGGAGCAACCCATGTTAGTATAACAGGTGGATTCGGAAACATCAATTTTGCAACTGGTGTTGTTGATTTTAAGTTGACAAACGTTGTGAATTTAGCATCCGTAGCTGCAAGTTCAAACGTTACATTAACTCCAACTGCTGTTCCATCAGGAACAGGAACAAAAATCTTCTTGTTGAAGTTGGAATATTTTCAATTAGTGAATGGAATTCAATATCCAATGAAAAACGGTGCCTACAATTGTTTAAAGATTATTGAAGTTGCTTAGAATTATTAATTTTTAAAAATTGAAAAAATGAATTTAGTTCAACGAATGAAGTCTCCAACTCCGAATTATTTCAAGGTATTACGAAATATTGGTTTGGGTTTAGCTGCCGCAGGTGGTGCTTTATTAGCAACTCCTTTTCATTTACCAGAAATTATCTCGACAATTGGAGAGTATTTGATGGTTGGTGGTTCTGTGGCTTCGGCTGTTTCACAGTCTACTGTGGAAAGTGAGAATTAATAAACGTTTTAATATCTAACTAACTATGCAACCTCATCACGATCATACAACCAGTGCAGGAACATTAACCGGAACGGTGTTTACCGTTTGTGCGATGATTGATACTCACGACTATATGAAAACGATTATTCTTGCCTTTGTTGGTGCTATCGTGAGTTTTGTGGTTACGTTAGTTTTGAAAAAGGTTATGAAGCGATTTGAAAAGTAGAATATACCAATAAAAAGAAACCCCACTCGAAGTGATTTGAGTGGGGTTTTGATAATTTAAAAGAAAATGTGGTAATTGCAGCTTCAAACTTATCAAATCGAGAAATTTATAGATGGCAAAAACCTTTAATTTACTAATATATCGCCCATTTTGTATATACAGTTTTACCAAACGTAATTATGATTGTCTAACTTCTCTTTTGAACTTTATTCCTTCCACATAAAATGATATAATCTGTTTAACAATAATACAGTTGAGGATATCACCTATTTTCTCATCAAATTCGCTGTAGTCTTGATGTGAATACTTTATATCAAATTGCTCATGAGTATTCGAGGTTAATGCCCATAATCTAATTTTAATATTTTCGACGTCTACAATTTCAATAGTCAATAATTGATGTTGTTTGTTTAATTCTGGAACAATTAGATAAAAGGAAACAGATTTAAGCATTCCTTCTGAACGTGTATCGGTAACAATATATGAAACCATATTATACGTTCCACTATTTATTTGCTCACCATATGCTTTTAATATTTCTACTATTTCGTGGTCTCTTGGTAAAGCCAAATATGATAAATCAATTTTTTTCATAATTCGATTTTTAATTTTATTGGTAAATGGTCAAAGTCATGATTAATAAAATCTTTATTTAAAGACTCATCGCTTGTATTAAGAATTTCGTATTCATTACTAGAAGTAATTAATTCAAATGTCTGTTTATTTTTATCATAATCACGTATTAATGCAAAATCAAAAATTCCCCAACCATGATTGTTGCTATAAAATGTTCCTCCCATGTTTTTCTTTTTTATGGTCGAAAGGTAATTTATTACAGGGTTATAAAAACAAGGATTATTTCTTTTTTTAACATTATAAATGTTTTCTACAAATTCAGATAATAAATAACCTGATTCTTCAGAGAAATAATCACTACTCCAAGGAGTTAGATTGAAATCTCCGAGAATAAAGATATTGTTTGCGACAAAACCTAAATTTCCTTTAAAACACCAATCATATATAGCACTAATAAATTCATGTTGTTCTTTACTTGGTCTACTCATATTTCTATGTAAGAAAATAATCACACCTTGTTGGTTTACTAATTCTATATTTACTAATCGTCCTTTATGAATAGCACGAGAAGGGTCAAAAGGCAGAATATTTTGTTTAAAATCCTTTTTGATAAAAATTTTTAAGCCATAGGAATCATAGGTTTTAAATTCAAAGAGGTTCTTATATAAATCTTTGTTTACAAATTCAGGTTCAAAATACACAACATAGTTATAGGTCTCAAAAAGTTCTTTTAGACGAGTATCTTCTTTACTAATAGTTCCTTCAACTACACAAAAGATTTCAGGCACTTCACTTTTTATAATGTCTTCAAGTACTTTAAATTTCTTTGTAATGCTTTCTTCTTTAAGTATAGTACCTAATTTCCCATCGTATTTTCCTATATTCCAACTAAGTATCTTCAATGTATGTTTTTATGTCTGTTAACATTTTGCGCCGTTGCAATGGATAGATACAGAGGACCTCCATAACAAGAAGCGCTTTTTATTTTCAAATGTATTAAATAATTATTCTATGTGGAGCATAAAAGCCTAATGCTAAGTTGCTATAATGTGGCGTTTTTCATAATCTTCGCCTCAATAGCTATCTTTATATTATCACTAACAGCGTCCTTTTTCTTTAAGAGTGAAATAACAAGTTTCAAATAGTTTTCCTTATTTTTTATGCCGGTCAATTCACAAACTTTTGAATTTGGTATTAATGCATTTTTTAAATTAAACAGTCTTAAAACGGAGTTGTATTCATTAGCTGCAACTACCGCATCGAACTCAGCCTTAACAGTATCAAATAAAGTCTGTTTGTTTATGGTAGTATAGAGGCCATCAATTTCAGTAATTGCAGTCGCAATATCTTTAGAGGCGAAATTGGTAAGGGAAATGTATTCTTTTCTGAGTAACTCTTTGAAGTGTAATAATACCTGTGCGTCAAGTTGGTTTTTGAAAAAGTTAATCAAGTTTACCTTTACGTCATTGAAAACAGTATTTGCGTCTTTACCCATATGTGTCGCAACAGCTTTAACTATCTCCTCAGCAAGCAATAAATTTTCAGCTTCTGCAACATCCAATACCCAGATACTTTTTGCATTTAATTTTACGATATCCTGATGTTGTCTTCTGTCTCTATCAATTATCCCAAATGAATCTATATGGTGAAATCCTTTTTGTTCATTGAATGATTTGACCGATTGAACAACCTTTTCGCACCCACCTAAAGGTTTCAATGTGTAATTCGTAAATACTTGCTCATATAATTCATAGTCAATACTACTATTTTCACCTTCTAGAAAAATTATGGGTTTTCGGCTTCCAAGAACTTCTAAATATAATTGTTCAGGAATAGGTGTTGAATCTTCTAAGAATTCATAATCCCAAACGTTGCTGCCTTCATATGACTTAGCCCATATTTTTATTGCTGTATGTCTTGTAAATGCAAAGTCGATGTCATGAGTGAGATAAATGAATGAACAATCAGGTCTCTCGATTTCAATCAAATCAAAAAGTATCTTAATTAATGATTTGTGAATATGCATTTCAGGTTCATCAAGAATGATGATTGAATTAGGAGCAGAGCAAATTACCTCACCTATTAGATAAAAAATAACTCTTTCTCCATCGCTCATTTCTGACGCATTGTATTTATTTGCAATTTGTCCAGTCGGGTATGTTTCAATAACCCCAGCGGATTTAATTAATTTTCTATGAGGTAAAACAGCCTCCCAAATGCGTTGTACTCGGTCAAGTTTTGTAGTTGGCTTAGCAATTCTACCTTCCTTATAGCTAAGAGAATCTTCATATTCTTCTGTATGAAGTAACACTAGAAGCTTGTCAAAATCATTTAGTAAGGATGTATTAAAATTTCCACCCCATCGTGCATGAATTTTCTGATGATGATATTGGCTTTCATTTTGGAAATGGTCATAATAACTTCCAAACTTAAAAGCTGTTTCAGCCCTGTCCCTAGAAGTAGGACTTACATGTGATGGAAAGGTCAAGGATTTTTGTGCTGAAATTCTATGTGTCTTTCCGAGATATAGTTCCTCTATTCGCGAACCAAATCTCGTTTTTCCAGCACCATTTGCACCAATAATTACTAATTGTTCAAACTCAACTTCGGGGTCAGTATTTGGAAATCCTTTTTTTGTCGGTAGATTAATTTTCATTGCAATTGTCTGTATTTAATTCCCGCCAACTTATTTATAATCCTCATATATATGGTTGTTTACAATAAACTATTAGCTTGCTAACCGACATAAATTTTAGATTACTTTTTAAATTTAACCAAAATCAACCAATCAAAATCCTACTACCTATAAAAACAGGTAGTTTTACCTTACAAATTAAGGCACTACTTCAGCACCTCGAATATCAACGCTCGTTTCATTTGTTTGATTAAGTCTAGTTGTTTTTGAATATTGATTTTACTTTTTCCCATTGCCGCACACTTCGATAAACACAATGTGACTTACGATGAATCTTCATTTAAACTTAAATTAAACTAACTATGCAACCTCATCACGACCATACAACTAGTGCAGGAACATTAACCGGAACGGTGTTTACCGTTTGTGCGATGATTGATACGCACGACTATTTGAAA
>CANHRS010000036.1 GCA_947463445.1 Flavobacteriia bacterium
AAGAATTTATAATTAAAACTTCTCAATTGCCCCCAATCCAAACAGTGCATAGTCATATTTAGCAGGATCAACAGGATCAAAACTTCGTAAATAACCCATTAATTCTTCTAAGGCTTTACCATCGGTTTGGGTTCTAGTAATTAACCCTAACTTTCTGGAAATGTTTGCTGTATGTACATCTAGTGGAATAGATAATTCACTTGAAGGTATGTTTTTCCATATCCCAAAATCAACGTTGTTCGCATCTTTACGAATCATCCAACGAAGGTACATTTGAATTCTTTTCGCCGCAGAACCTTTTTCTGGATTGGAAAGATGTTTCTCCGAACGAGATTCGTGTGGTGTTTCTAAAAATCGTTTTCTAAATTGTATAATTCTCCCTGTAGTTCCAAATACGCTTGGATGTGGGGAGAATGCTTTTTCTATCCGCTCGTTTTGGTAGATGTTTTGAAGTGCGCGAAAGAAAAAATCTAAGTCAATGGTATTAAAAGTTCTATGCACAAAGTTGATACCCTCCAATTTATCCGAATTATAATTCATTACGAACTCATAGGGATCATTTCCCATGATTTGAACGAGTTTCTTTGCGCTGGTGATAATGGATCTTCGATTACCCCAAGCAATGGTAGCTACTAAAAATCCAACAATTTCGATATCCTCTTTTTTGGTAAATTGATGTACGATTGAAATGGGGTCGTCTGCAATGAAATTAGAAGTGTTGAATTCTTCGACTTTACGATCTAAAAATTCTTTTAATTCTATTAAGTCTAAAGTATTTATTGATTTTTTAACCATTGAGAAATTAAGAAGTTGAGATTCTAAATTTTTATAAAAGATACATTTAGTTTGCTTTGCTCAATTAGTCTAAATCATAAATTATAATTCATAATTCAAAAACACCGTCTTTCATTACTAACTTTCGATCCGTCATATTCGCTAAAAGATCGTTGTGTGTCACAATGACAAACGTTTGATTGAAACGATCGCGTAGATCAAAAAATAGTCGGTGTAACTCTTCGGAATTTTTAGAATCTAAATTTCCGGATGGTTCATCTGCAAAAATTACTTTTGGTCTGTTTATTAAGGAACGAGCAACTGCAACGCGCTGTTGTTCACCACCTGAAAGTTCGGATGGTTTGTGTTCGGCTCGGTGTTGAACTCCCAGTAATTCAAAAATTTCTAGTGCATTTTTTTTTGCCTCAGTAACTGATGTACCTTTTATTAATGCAGGTAATATCGCATTTTCAATGGCTGTAAATTCCGGTAATAATTGATGAAACTGAAATATAAATCCAATATGTTGGTTACGAAATGCGGATAATTTCTTTTGAGAAAGTTCAAAGGGATTGATGCCGTCGATGGTTAAAATTCCAGATTGTGGAGTTTCTAAAGTTCCCAATATTTGTAAAAGTGTCGTTTTACCAGCACCAGAAGAACCAACAATAGAAACTATTTCACCTTGTTTTACAGTTAGGTCAACACCATTTAAAACACGTAAATCACCATAGTGGTGTGAAATTCCTTGAGCAACTAACATTATTTACCACGCATTATTAAAGAATGTCCCATTTTATCTCGTTTTGTACGTAAATAGGATTCGTTGTGAATGTTACTTTCAATTTCTATCGCTACATTTTCAACGATTTCTAATCCATAACCAACTAGTCCAGTACGTTTTGTAGGATTGTTGGAAAGTAAACGCATTTTATTTACCCCTAATTGACGTAATATTTGTGCACCGATTCCATAGTCACGTTCATCTCCTTTGAAGCCTAATTGTAAATTTGCCTCGACCGTATCTAAACCTTCTTCTTGCAATTTGTATGCTTTCAATTTATTAATCAAACCGATACCTCTACCTTCTTGATTCATATATACAATAACACCTTTTCCTTCTTTTTCAATCAGTTCCATTGCTTTTTCTAGTTGTGGTCCACAATCACATCGGCAAGAACCGAAAACGTCTCCAGTAATACAGGAAGAGTGAACACGAACCAGGATAGCCTCATCTTCTTTCCAAGTTCCTTTTACCAAAGCCAAATGTTCTTGACTGGAATTTTTAACTTGAAAAGCATGTAGTCTAAATTCACCAGCTTCTGTAGGCATTTCTACGGAAACTACTTCATCAATAAGTGTATCGTGTTTTAAACGATACTCGATCAAATCAGCAATAGAAATTATTTTTAAATCAAATTTTTCGGCAATTACGAGTAATTCCGGTAAACGTGCCATCGTACCATCTTCGTTTAAGATTTCGACAATAATTCCAGCAGGTTCAAATCCTGCTAATTTAGCAAGGTCAATCGCTGCTTCTGTGTGTCCAGCACGACGTAAAACACCTTCTTTTTTTGCACGTAATGGGAAGATATGTCCTGGTTTTCCTAAATCGTTTGGATCTAATTTTGGGTCGATTAATGCAAGAATTGTTTTTGAACGATCTTGTGCGGAAATTCCAGTAGTACAACCATGACCATTTAAATCAACAGATACTGTAAATGGTGTTTCGTAAGCAGCTGAATTGGATTGAACCATTAAATTAAGGCCAATTTCCTCACAACGATCCTCTACCAAAGGAGCACAAATTAATCCACGGCCATGTGTCGCCATAAAATTGATTAATTCTGGAGTAGCATTTCTTGCAGCAGTTAAAAAGTCACCTTCATTTTCTCTGTCTTCATCATCAACAACAATGATTACTTTTCCTGCTTTGATATCTTCAATTGCTTCTTCTATGGTATTCAGTGCTTTAGCCATTTTGTGTAATTTGTGACGTAAATTTACGCAATTTTTTTCTGATTTTTTTTGGTTTTTTTTCGTGTAATGAATTATTTGATTAAATTTACGTCAATAACGTTTAAATAATAATCAAATGATCGGTCGTAATATCAAAATGCTTCGCAAGAGAAAAGGGAAATCACAAGAAGAGGTGTCAGGAGAACTTGGTTTAACTCGTTCAAGTTATAGTGGTTATGAGAATGGGGTTGCTGAACCAAGTGTGGAAACATTGATTTTAGTTTGTGATTATTTTATGATAAGTCTGGATGTTTTACTACGAAAAGATTTCAGTAAATTGACAGAACGTGAGTGGGAAGAGATAGATAAGGGAATTACAAAAGATATAAAAGGTACTAATTTACGTGTATTAACTACAGTGGTTGATTCAGAAGATAATGAATTAATTGAAATGATTCCGGTTAAAGCAAGCGCCGGATATACCTCTGGATATGCAGATGCAGATTATTTAAAAGCATTACCTACATTTAATTTACCGTTTTTATCTAAAGAAAAAAAATATCGTTCTTTCCCTATACAAGGGGATAGTATGCCTCCGGTAAGTGAAGGTTCCCATGTAGTTGCTGAATTTATCCAAAATTGGACTTCCATAAAAAATGGTACGCCTTGTATTATCGTAACAAAAGATGATGGTATAGTATTCAAAATTGTCTATAATCATATTAATGATAACCAATCGCTACAATTATGTTCTACCAACCCTTTTTATAAACCGTATTTTATTCATGTTAATAAAGTAATTGAGGTTTGGAAATTTGTAAATTACATTGCTTCTGATTTGCCAGATTTACGTTTCGATGACAATCAATTACGCAAATCTTTGGTAGATTTGCAAAAAGAAGTTTCGGAAATCAAAAATGTATTGATGCGAAACTAATAAACCCTGTTTTATGGAAATTGGTAAAGAAATCAATACAATATTTGCCTCTTCAAATATAAAAGCATTAGTAAATATTCGGTATACAAACAACTGGATGGCAAGTTTACAAAACAAATACATGTCACGTCATGATTTGAGTATGCCACAATTTAATATTCTGCGAATTTTACGTGGTGCCAAAAAAAAGCTAAATGTAAATACCGTGAAAGAGCGTATGATTGAAAAATCACCCAATACAACCCGACTCATGGACAAATTGTGTGATAAAAAATTGATTGAACGTTTACGCAATGAAAAAGACAAACGAATTATTGAGGTTATTATTACTAAAAAGGGACTAGACTTGTTAGATATTATCGATGTTGACTTTGAAAAAGAATTAATGTTTGTGAATAATCTGACAGAAGAAGAATCCGAATTATTAAGTAATTTATTGGATAAAATTAGAAGTTAATCTAAATTTCATAAAAAATTGAAATTAAGGTTATATTTAGTTGAAAAATGAAAAAATAATCAATTTCTATTAAATTAACAGGGGGTGTTTGAAAAATAAATATTGTTTTTTTTGAAATACCCCCTAAAAAAAATACCTTTGTAGCGAAAAATTTAATTTTATGGCTACAATTAGACAGAAAGCGTATCAAGATGTATTGAACCGTAAGGCGAATCACTCTGATTATAATGGTAAAATCTCTTCATTATTTGGTGAAAATGTATTTCATTTAGATGTAATGCGTGAATTTTTGCCTGGCGATGCTTATAAAAGCATGGTGGATGCAATCAATAGTGGTAATGGTGTGCGTTTAGATCGTAAAATGGCGGATCAAGTTGCTTCAGCGATGAAAGATTGGGCTTTAACGAAAGGTGCTACACATTATACACACTGGTTTCAACCATTAACTGGTTCTACAGCAGAAAAACACGATGCATTCTTTAAACCTGTTGGTCCAGGTAGAGCGATAGAGAAATTTGACGGAGACTTGTTAGTACAACAAGAGCCAGACGCATCATCTTTCCCAAATGGTGGTATTCGCAATACGTTTGAAGCAAGAGGGTATACCGCTTGGGATCCATCTTCTCCGGCATTTGTAATTGGTAAAACGTTATGTGTACCTACGATTTTTATTTCTTACACAGGAGAATCATTAGATTTTAAAATGCCATTAATCAAAGCGCTTCACGCGGTAGATGCTGCTGCTGTTGAAGTGTGTCAATATTTTGATAAAAACGTTGTTAAAGTAAATGCTACTTTAGGTTGGGAGCAAGAATATTTCTTGATTGATAAAGCGTTTTATAATGCACGTCCAGATATCATGATGACTGGTAGAGCATTATTTGGTCATGCTTCTGCAAAAGGTCAACAATTAGAAGATCATTATTTTGGCTCAATTCCCGAAAGAGTTGAGGCTTTTATGCGTGACTTCGAACAAGAAGCTGTTCGTTTAGGTATTCCAGTTACTACGCGTCACAATGAGGTGGCACCAAATCAATATGAATGTGCACCAATTTTTGAGGAATGTAATTTAGCGAATGATCACAACTTATTGTTGATGGATTTATTAGAGAAAATTGCTATCAACCATAATTTCCATGTTTTATTACATGAAAAACCTTTTTCGGGTGTAAATGGTTCTGGTAAACACAATAACTGGTCTTTATCTACAAATACAGGAGTTAACTTGTTAGCGCCAGGAAAGAATCCAAAATCAAACTTACAATTCTTAACATTCTTTGTTAATACAATTGCTGCAATTCACAATAATGCTGATTTATTAAGAGCATGTATTGTTTCTGCAAGTAATGACCACCGTTTAGGTGCAAACGAGGCGCCACCTGCAATCATTTCTACGTTTATTGGTTCACATTTGTCTTCTATGTTAGATGATTTAGAAAAAAATGTGAAATCAGGTAAAATGTCACCACAAGACAAAACAGAATTGAAATTGAATATTGGTAAAATTCCACAAATCATGTTGGATAATACCGATAGAAATAGAACTTCACCGTTTGCTTTTACAGGAAATAAATTTGAGTTTAGAGCTGTAGGTTCATCTGCTAACTGTGCATCAGCAATGATTGTATTAAATACAATTATGGCGGATCAGTTGATTCAATTCAAAAAAGATGTGGATGTAAGAATCAATGCAGGAGACGCTAAGGATGAGGCTATTTTAAAAGAACTTCAAAAATTAATTACACACTCTAAAAAAATTCGTTTTGAAGGAAATGGATATGGCGATGAGTGGGTGAAAGAAGCAGAAAAAAGAGGCTTAAATAACTTTAAAGATACACCACGCGCATTAGGTGTTTGGACAGAGAAGAAAACGATTGACATGTTTGAGAAATTAAACGTTTTAACCGAAAGAGAAATAGAAGCACGTAAAGACATCGATTTTGAAAATTACATACACAAAATTCAAATTGAAGCACGCTTAATTGGTGAGTTATCGCAAAACCAAATTATTCCAGCAGTTATTGAATACCAAAATAAATTGATTCAAAACGTACAAGGTTTAAATGCTATACTTGGTTCGGATGCTAAAGCTGCAACGAAGTCACAAGTTGAATTGATTACAAAAATTTCGACGCACTTGAATGCTTTAAAAACATTGTGTGATACGATGTTAGAAGAAAGAAAGAAAGTGAATAAAATGGAGAACATCGAAGAAAAAGCGGTTGCTTATTGTGATAAAGTAAAAGTTTATTTTGACGAAATTCGTTACCACGCGGATAAATTAGAATTATTAGTAGATGATGAATTATGGCCATTAGCTAAATTCAGAGAAATGCTTTTCACGAAGTAATTAATTAATTGCACGAATCAAAAACGCGGTAGTTTATCTATCGCGTTTTTTTGTTACATTCGATATCTACTTTTGTGATAATTAATTACTATGAAGCTATACTAGGCACTTATTATGAGTCAAAAAATACAAATACAATTAAAACCTGAAGAAGTTAATTCAGAAGAAATAATTCGTGCTACCATTAGTAAGAACATTGGTTTAACTGAAGATGCATTTACTTTCTTTTGGAGAAAACGTTCGATCGATGCGCGTAAACGCGATATAAAAATTAACGGTACGTTTGAGATTTTTGAAATTGGGGAAGAAATCCCAGATCAACAAATTCATTTTCCTAAGAACGATGTTTCAAAGGGACAATTTGTACATATTATTGGTGCAGGTCCAGCTGGATTGTATGCTGCTTTAAAAGCAATTGAGTTAGGATTTAAACCTGTTATTTTTGAACGTGGTAAAGATGTAAAGTCCCGCAGACGTGATCTAGCAAAATTAAATAAAGAACAAATTGTAAATCCAGAATCAAATTATTGCTTTGGTGAAGGTGGTGCAGGGACGTATTCGGATGGAAAATTATATACACGTTCTAAAAAACGTGGAGATGTGCAACAAGCAATGGAATGGTTGGTTTATTTTGGTGCGGATAAAGATATATTAGTAGATGCACATCCACATATTGGGACAAATAAATTACCAAAGCTAATTGAAAATATTCGTGAATTCATTAAGTCATGTGGTGGTGAAGTACATTTTGAATCCAAATTGACCGATATTCATATTGAAAACAAAAAGATTGTTGGTTTAACGATCAATAAAACACAAAAAATCAATGCAGACTATGTTGTTTTAGCAACTGGTCATTCAGCGCGGGATATATTTTATTTGTTACACAAACGTGGTGTGAAAGTGCAAGCAAAACCATTTGCATTGGGTGTTCGTATAGAACATACACAAGATTTAATCGATTCAATTCAATATCATGGAAGATTGAATGACGACTTCGTGCCGCCAGCTTCCTATTCTCTAGTTATACAAGTGGATGGAAGGGGAGTATATTCATTCTGCATGTGTCCTGGAGGAATTATAGCTCCTTGTGCAACGGAACAAGAAGAAGTGGTTACAAATGGTTGGTCACCCTCGAAACGTAACAATCCATATTCAAATTCCGGTATCGTCGTGAGTATTTCTCCAGATGATTTCCCGGGGAAAGAAAACGATCCTTTTGTTTGTTTGGATTTTCAGAAATCGGTGGAGAAAGCGTGTTGGGAAGCAGCTGGAAAAACCCAACGCGTTCCTGCACAATGTATGAAAGATTTTGTGGAGAATAAATTAACAAAAGAATTCCCAAGGTCTTCGTATCAGCCAGGTATAGTTTCCGTGAATTTACATGAGGTACTACCGAAATTTGTAGCCAAACGTTTACAACAAGCGTTTAAAGATTTTGGGCGTAAAATGCCTGGTTACCTGACAAACGATGCGGTGTTACATGCCCCGGAATCGCGCACAAGTTCACCAGTTCAAATTCCACGAGACAAAGAATCCATGATGCATCCGGATGTGTATGGTTTATTTCCTTGTGCAGAAGGTGCAGGATATGCAGGAGGTATTATTTCGGCAGCAATTGATGGAATGCAGTGTGTGAGTGCGATAAAGAGAGTGACGAGTGACGGAAGTGACGAGTGACGATTTTATCGATAAAAAGCACCTAAGATAATTGCGCCAGCGGTTGCAACATTTAAAGATTCTGCTTCTCCAAAACGAGGTATAGTGATTGCTTTCTGAACATATTTTTTAATTTCCTCAGAGATACCATTTCCTTCATTTCCCAAAACTAGGATTCCTTTACGTTCGTATTTGTTTTCAAAGATATTTTCACCATCTAATAAAGCGCCAAAAACTGGTAGTTCAGTAGTGGATAAAAATTCAGTTAAATCTTCGTAATGAACATTTACCCGAAAAATAGCACCCATAGTAGCTTGAAGCACTTTTGGGTTGTAGCAATCTACAGTGTTTTTGGAGCAAACCACATCTTTAATACCAAACCAGTCTGCTAAGCGTAAGATTGTACCCATATTTCCTGGATCTTGGACACCATCTAAACAAATAATAAGAGGTGAATCAATAGGATTATTGTCTGGTATTCTACAAACTGCCAAAGCTTTATTTGGTGTAGTTAGTGTAGAGATCTCTTTTAATTCTTTAACACTTATTTCTTCTGTAACTATAGTAGGATTTTCTGAAGTTATTTCAAATTCAGATGTAGCATAAATAGTTTCAATATAGGATGGAATCCATAGAATTGCTTCATTTACCATCTTTTCTCCTTCAATGATAAAACGATTGTTTTCAATGCGTTGCTTTTTTTGTGAAAGTGCATGAATAAAACGAATTCTGTTCTTTGAAATCATCTGATTTTGTTATTTTTGTTATTCAATTTGCTATTCTTGAAGAAGTCCAAACTTACATATTATCTTCCTTTTTACCTACTATTTTTATTGGTCTCCTGTAGTCAAACAAAATATTTATCTAAAAATGAATATTTACTGACTAAAAATGAAATTAGATTGCAGGGAGATGTTTCTCATTATGCAGAAATTGAACGTGTTATTAAACAAAAACCGAATAGTAAAGTTCTCGGTATACCTGTCTCTTTAATAATTTATAACCAATTTGATTCCACTAAAATTATTTGTGAAGCTCAAGATCATTTAAATAAATTACATCGTATTAATCAAAAGAAAATTTTAAAACAACAAAGAATAAATACAAAACGAATTCAAAAAGCGATTCGAAAAGGGAAGAGTGATTACCAGGAACGCATTGTAGATTTAAGAGATACCATTAATCCTAGAAAAACATTAAAAGAATGGTTGAAATTTAAATTAGGTGAACCACCTATCATTTTAGACTCTATATATTTTAATAAATCGATTGAGCAAACATCCTTGTTTCTGCGTAAAAAAGGATATTATAATGCTAAGGTTAAAGGAGAACTTGTTTATTTACAAGGTGCTAAAAAAGTTAAAGCTATTTATACTATTGAAACGGGTCCTGTTTTTTTTATAGATACTTTTGAAATTGACTGTGAAAATAAAGAGATACGAGCATTGATTGAAAAACATCCTGATAAACAAGTTTTTTCAAATCAAATTTTTGAAACGGATAAATTAGAAAATTACCGTGAATCATTAAGTCAGTTTATAAAAAATGAAGGTATGTATGGTTTTAGTTCGAGTAACATCACCTATATTGCGGATACTCTACAACAAAATCACAAGGTTAATTTAACACTTCAGATTTCTGATCGTGTAATTAAAAATATTGGTACGGATTCATTGATAACTGTTCCGCATCGCTATACGTATATTTCCAATGTTTTTTTTCACATTGTTGATACCGCTTTTGTGGCCTATCGTTTTGCTAATAATTTAAAAGAAAAAGGTTTATCTCTCGAGTCAAATGGTTTTTTACGTACCATGGATACGCTATATTTTACCAATGATAATTTAATAGATCGTTTCAAGGTAAAAAACATAGATTCGATTAAACGAAATCACTCAATTATTTTAACCTATAATGGTGGTTTTTCTATTTATCCCGATCTACTAGAAATAAAGAATGTAACGGAAAATACGCGTTTGTTTAATGAAAATTTGGTAATTAAAACACAACGTAACTTAATTGATTTAGGTTTGTTTAATCTAGTTAAACCTGAGATTATAGAAGTGGAGGATACAAATAATGTAGAGATTCATTATTATTTAATCTTGAAAAAGAAAAATCAATTTTCCGCACCAATTAAATTAACTACCTCAGGAACTTTTTTTGGTGCAAGTTTTTCTCCTTCATTTTCTAATCTTAATTTATTTCAACGTGCAGAAAAAGTCACCTTTAATATTTCAGGTGGACTACAAGCGATGCCAAACTTAAATTATCAAACTATTAGCTCAACAACCAATACGAATGCTATTGGAAATTTAACTGAGTCATCCCGTTTTTGGACTTTTCAGATAATACCTTCATTGAAAATGGAGATACCTTATTTTTTAGGTTTTCGAAATTCTATTTCTAAACAAAATCGGCCTAAAACAACGTTTTCTAGTTCCTACATGTATCAAATTCGAGATGTATTTACTAGACAGTCTTTCAATGCAAACGTTTTATTCTCCGTATCAACAGGGGATAATTCAGATTTTTCTTTTGGATTCCCAGGTTTTTCTTTTGTAAACCTTATCAATTTTAGTCAGATATCTCAAAGTTTTGTAGACAGTATACGTTCTAGAAATGATTTATATACGTTAAATCAATATACGAGTCAAGTCAATTGGTCCGACTTTAAATTTGTTTTTCAAACGTTTAATAAGTCATTTAAAGGAGGTACTTATTCCTTTAAATCATCCTTCGATCTTGCTGGTAACTTACTTTCTATTTTTGGTAGATTTGAAAAAGCCAACTTGTTAAATCAGCGAACTATTTTAGGTATTCCTTATTCTCAATTTGCGCGGTTAGACAATGAGTTTATTTATGCACTTAATTTCAATAAATATAACTCTTTTAATTTTAGGACATTAGCAGGAGGTGGTTTACCATATGGTAATTCCAAATTTGCTATGCCTTTTGATTATAGCTTTATTGGGGGAGGTGCAAATGATATTCGAGGATGGCGATATGGTTCACTTACTCCTGGAACATTTAATTCCTATTTGGTTAATAAAATAAATACACCTCAAATTGGGGATGTTCGACTTACCATTTCAGGTGAATTTCGCTTTAAATTAACTTCTAAATTACGTGGTGCATTATTTGTAGATGCTGGTAATATTTGGACTGTTAAATATGACTCATTAAGACCAGGTAGTCAATTCACGAAAAATTGGCATAAAGAGTTAGCTGTCGCTTCGGGATTTGGAGTTCGTTATGATTTAGATTTTGTTGTGATACGTTTAGATGTTGGTTTAAAATTACGTAATCCAGCACTGCAAGAAGGACATCGTTGGTTTTTCCAACCGAAAGACGAAGAGGTGTATAACATCATTAAAGACAATCCGGATAATTATTCTAGCCCTTTTGCACCTAGATCTCTCGCTGAATTTGTTAATACCGTACGACTAGGTATTGGGTACCCTTTTTAGATTAAAATCTACGTTTCGAAACATTAAAATCTACCTTTTCTGAAATGCCAGGTAATGTAATATTATCTGTAAACTGCCAATGTACAATACGTTTATCCGATAAGGCACGAGGGTCTTTATCGTAGGAAGCTATCCAAAATTGGTAGTCTTTAAATTCATTTTTAAATTTATTCCTGTAAAATGAATAAGAAGTATAGATAATTGGTCGGAAACCTGATTTTCTTTCAACGTACTCCAACCAATCGTACATATTGTTTATCAATATTTTATCGGAAGTTGCCTCTTTTTCTACATCTAATACAGGAGGTAAATCAATTTCTCGGTGCTTCCAAATTGTTAAAAAATGTTTTGCTTGCGATAGGGAAGCGGTATTGGGATTTAGAAAGTGGTATGCTCCATTTCGAATGCCCAATTGATTTAGTTGTGTTCGGTTGGTTTCCCATTGACCATCAATATGTGTACTTCCTTCAGTTGCCTTACAATACACAAAGTCGATAAGCGTATCAAATGGTGTAATATTCACCAACTTGTCCCAATGAATTTCTCCTTGGTGATGGGACACATCTAAACCAGAACTTTTATATCCTTTAGGTAATTGAATAAGAATTTCTTGAGCAGAAGTTTCTACTTCTTTTTCTTCCTCTTGGGTGTATACAACAATACCTATACCAATCAAAAGTAGTGCGCCAAGTACAATGAATAGTGCTTTATTTGATTTCTTTTTCTTTTTAGAAGTCGAACGTTTAGCAGGAGTACGTCTAGCTGATGCTGGTTTTCGTTTTACTGCATGCATAGGGTTGGATCTGGATGTAGCCACAAGAAAAAGTAGTTTTTTTAGTTACTAAAACGCTCAGAAACTACTAATTCTTTTGTTCCATGCGACCATGCATAAAAACCTTCACCAGATTTTACGCCTAATTTTCCTGCTGTAACCATGTTTACTAATAAAGGGCATGGAGCGTATTTTGGATTACCAAAACCATCTTGCAACACACGTAATATAGACAAACAAACATCTAAACCAATAAAATCTGCTAATTGTAATGGTCCCATTGGATGCGCCATTCCCAGTTTCATAACGGTGTCGATTTCGGAAACGCCTGCTACACCTTCATATAAAGAATTGATTGCTTCATTGATCATTGGCATCAATATACGATTCGCAATAAAACCTGGGTAATCATTTACTTCCACAGGAACTTTCTCGAGTTGTTTCGAAAGGTCTACAATTGTTTTGGTTACTTCATCGGAGGTGGAATAACCACGAATAATTTCCACTAATTTCATTAACGGAACAGGATTCATAAAGTGCATTCCAATAACTTTATCTGGTTTGGAAGTTACGGAAGCAATTTTGGTAATGGAAATTGAAGATGTATTACTTGCCAAAACTGTTTCAGCTTCGGTATATTTATCTAAATCTCGGAAAATACTTAATTTCAATTCTAGGTTCTCTGTAGCTGCTTCAACCACTAATGCTACGTTTTTAACTCCTTCTTCTAGTGAAGTAAAGGTTTTTATATTTGCTAGTGTATCTTCTTTTTGTTGTTCTGAAATGGTTTGTTTCGCAACTTGACGATCTAAATTTTTCGTAATCGTACTAATTCCTTTTTGTAAAGAAGTTTCTGAAATGTCAATTAAATGGACAGAATATCCATGTAAAGCAAAAGTGTGAGCGATTCCATTACCCATTGTTCCAGAACCTATAACTGCAATATTTTTCATTTTTAGTATAAATGCGAAAAGGAATTATCACTAATTCCTTTTCAATGTTTTTATTAAATTATTATTTTTTCTTCAATCTTTCTTGTTGCGCTTTTTGCATTTGCTCTAAACGCTCTTGAAAACCTGATTTTTTCTTTGGTGTTGCAGATGCTGCCATTTTCTTAGCAACCATTTTTTGTTTTAATTTTTCTTCATCCACAAAGAATTGTTTGATTGCTAACATGATAATAATTGAAATCAAGGTAGAAATGAAGTAGTAATAACTTAAACCTGATGAGTAGTTATTAAAGAAGAAGATCATCATGAATGGGAAGATGTACATAATTACTTTCATGTTTGGCATACCCGGTTGTTGCGGCTGCGTAACATTCGAACTATTGATATACGTATACACCAATGTAGTTACGGACATTAACAATGTAAACAAAGAAACGTGGTTACCATATAATGGAAGGTAAGTACCAAAATCGTAGATAGAGTCATAAGAAGATAAATCTTCCGCCCATAAAAATGGTTTTTGACGTAATTCGAATGCCGCAGGGAAGAAACGGAAAATCGCTAATAAAATTGGCATTTGAATTAACATCGGAATACAACCAGCAAGGGGAGAAGCACCGCTTTCTCTGTAAAGTGCCATCATATCCATTTGCTTTTTCATTGCATCTTCTTTGTTTGGATATTTTGCATTTAATGCATCAATCTCTGGTTTTAGAATCTTCATTTTAGCAGAAGAAACATACATTTTCCATTGAATTGGTGTTAAGAATAGTTTTAAAATAATCGTTATCAATAAAATAACAATTCCTAAGCCAATTCCCCAACCTGCAAACGTATTAAACATTGGTTGAATTGCATAAATGTTTATCCAACGGAATAATCCCCAACCGTAGTTGATAATGTCTTCGTAATTCGAGTCGTAGGATTTTAATATTTCATAATCATTTGGACCAAAATACCAATTCATACGTGCGCTACCATTACTTGTATTTGTTAATGCAAGATTTAATGCTGCAGTGTATTTTTTGATGTTAGTATGGTAATTTGGATGTCCTTCTTTAAAGTTTGTAATTTTAACTTCCGAATTTTCTTTACTGAAACCAGTGATTGGTTTTAAAATAGAAGAGAAATAACTTTGTTTAAAAGCAACCCATTCGATGTCTTGTTCCATTTTTTCTTCGTCATCAGAAACTTCGGAAAGGTAATCGTATTCTTCCCCTTTGTATTTAAAACAAACGGTAGAAACACGACGTTGCTCACTTAACAAACGTTCTGTTTTAGCCAAGGAAGATGTCCAATCTAACATTACAGAGTTCGCTTGAATTTCATTTCCTTTAAATCCAGAAAAACGAACTTCGAAATCTAAATCAAAATGATTTGGTAGTAAAGTATAGATAAATTGAATTGTTTTACCTTCTTCTGGAGAAGTTTCTAATACGATACTTTTCTTTGTTTTAGAAACAATGTCAAAATGTTCGTTTGCGGTAGAATATTCTTTTCCGTTTAACTTAAAGTGAAGATTGTTTTTGGAATCATTTTCTTTAAAAAGTGCTAAAGAATTCTTTTTGTCTTTCGAAACATATTTTTGAAAATAGGTTTTGTACTCTTTCAAATTAACCTGAGAAACATTCGCTCCTTTCGTATTAATTTCCACTTTTAATTTATCGCTTTCTAAAGAGATAATTTCATCTTTAATAATTGGAGCAGCAATTTTCTTACCTGATTTTTGCGCAACAATTGTTTTTTGCTTTTCTACTTTCTTTTGGTCTGCTTCTTTTTCAGCTATCGCTTGTTCGCGGGCTAACTCTTTTTGGTGTTTTGCTTCTTTCGCTTTTAATTCTGCTTCAGAAGGTTTGTTTAAATACATAAACGCAACCAACAATACGCCTAATAAACTAAATCCAATGACTTGATTTTTATCCATGTTTTTATTTTTTGTTTTCTAATGCAGCTTTAATGAATGCTACAAAAAGTGGGTGAGGTTTTGCAACGGTACTTTTGTATTCTGGGTGAAATTGCGCCCCAACAAACCAAGGATGACCAGGAATCTCAACGATTTCTACTAATCCAGTTTCTGGGTTTTTACCAGTTGCTAGCATACCTTTTTCTTCGAAAATAGGTAGGTATTTATTATTGAATTCATAACGGTGTCTATGACGTTCCGAAATTTTCTCCGTATTATATGCGTTTGCAGAATACGAATCCGGTTTCAATTCACAGGTATATGCACCAAGACGCATGGTTCCTCCTTTATCTGAAATCGTTTTTTGTTCTTCCATCATGTCGATAACAGGGTCTTTCGTATCCTCCGAAATCTCTGTCGTATTTGCATCTTTCAATCCGATTACATTACGTGCATATTCGATTACTGCGCATTGCATTCCTAAACAAATTCCAAAAAATGGTATGTTATTTTCGCGTGCATAACGAACAGCGTCGATTTTACCAGAAATTCCTCTAGATCCAAATCCTGGAGCTACTAAAATTCCATCTAATCCACCTAATTCTTTTTCAATATTTTCTTTGGATAATTTTTCGGAATGAATCCATTTTACATTTACGCGACATTCGTTAGAAACTCCTGCATGAATGAAACCTTCACTGATGGATTTATACGAATCTTTTAATTCTACGTATTTACCTACTAAACCAATATTTACTTCGTGTTTAGGGTTTTTAAGTGTTTGTAAAAATTCTTTCCAAGCATCTAAATTTGGCATAGTTTTAGAAGAAAGTTGCAGTTTTTCTAATACTACTTTATCTAATTCCTCTTGTTGCATTAATAATGGAACATCGTAAATTGTTTCCGCATCGCGTGATTCAATTACTGCATTCACACTAACATTACAAAATTTCGCTATTTTTTGACGTAAATTTAAATCTAATGGGTGTTCGGTACGACAACATAAAATATCTGGTTGAACACCTAATTCTAATAATTGTTTTACCGAATGTTGCGTAGGTTTCGTTTTTAATTCTCCAGCAGCTGCTAAATAAGGTATTAGCGTAAGATGAATTACTAAGCAATCGTTTTCGTGCTCCCATAACATTTGACGAACAGCCTCAACATATGGAAGTGATTCAATATCTCCAACAGTTCCACCAATTTCTGTGATAACAATGTCAAAAGTTCCTTTTTTACCAAGAATTTGAATACGTTCCTTGATTTCGTCTGTGATATGCGGTATTACTTGAACCGTTTTTCCTAAAAATTCTCCTTTTCTTTCTTTCTCAATAACCGATTGGTAGATTCTACCAGTAGTTACGTTGTTTGCTTGCGAAGTTGGAACATTTAAAAAACGTTCGTAATGCCCTAAGTCTAAGTCTGTTTCAGCACCATCGTTTGTTACAAAACATTCTCCATGTTCGTACGGATTTAATGTTCCTGGATCGATATTGATGTATGGATCTAATTTTTGAATGGTAGTTGAATACCCACGAGCTTGAAGTAATTTCGCTAATGACGCTGCAATAATTCCTTTTCCTAGAGAAGAAGTAACCCCCCCAGTTACAAAGATGTATTTTGTTGAATTTGACATTTTTTAAATTTTGTAACTACGGGGGACAAAGTTAATAGATTCGAAGGAAGGAACGAGTGAAAGTGGGAATATTTTTGAACAAGTTTTTAAAAGGAGTAAAAGCTACTGTTTTTTCACTTTTTGGATTTCCCTTTAACAGCCACATCGGATCCTTCTGCAAGAAATGTGGATCTCGGTGAAGCATCATTTAAACATGCGAAATCGGGACCATATACTTTTTGAAAATCTACATGGCAGGTGAAGTCGATGGTAGGATAAACGTTCCAAGCAGGGTGGGAGACTTCGTATTCGGATGTTTTTGTATCGGAAATTTGGGTGTAGCCCCAATAATGTTCGGTAATAAATTCTTCTTCACTTCCGGGTGAAAAGGCATACGGTTTTGCTTCTGCTGTAATCCTAAAGGAATGCCATTGTTTTTTATAGAAGAAAGCGTATTCGATTTGGAGTGTGGTAGCTGTAATTTCCCAATGGTGATTCATACGCATGGTATGGTAATGCTCTTGGTATAATGTGTTTGCGATGAGTGTGATAGCGGGCTTTGGGACAATTTCTTTGATGAATACAACGCCACGTTTCCATTCGCTATTCTCTAATTTTTTCACATAAAATCGTAAGTTGACTTCTTCAAAATTAGCATGGAATGGGACTTTTATGCCTTTTAATTTCGTATGTAAAAACATGAACCCAATTAAGGAAACAATGCACTTGCCTTCCCAAAGGTCTAGTTCGGTTCCGTATGGGAGGTATTTTTGGAGAAGATTTGGGTCAATCTCATAATTGGCCATTACTAATTTTTCCCAGCGTGCAGTTAAAAAATTCGTAGCCATGATTCCAAAAGATTAGTGAAATGAATTAAACTAAATATACATTATATTTTCAATTAATGGAAGTTAATTTCCAGAATATTTGTGGATTAAACGAAATGGAATTTTGTGTGTTTAATACTTTGGTTAAAACTGTTAGAAACATAAAACAAGTAGACAGGTATTTCAAGTAGAAATATAGTGGTAAAATAAACTCTGTATTATAAATACCTATTGGTGATTAAATAAATAAATTAAGTATTTAATTAATAGTAATTTAATTTAAAATTTATATTTTATTATGGTTCCAAAAAATTAAATATAAACATATTTTGGAACAGTAATAATTAAAAATAATTTGTTATTTTGGTTCCAAAATGTAATAATATCACTAAATTTGGAACCATAATAATCGTAAAAATGAATAAAGAAATCATTGGAAGATCCGAAGAAAAACAAAAATTATCAGACATGCTACTTAGTCATCGTTCGGAATTGGTAGCGGTATACGGTCGAAGAAGGATAGGGAAAACCTACTTAATAAGAGAATTTTTTAAGGATAAGATAATATTCAGTTTTACAGGGTTATGTAATGAAAATAAAAACAAACAATTAAAAAACTTTGTATTAAAACTAAATGAATTTTCAGGAATAAAAACACGTAATCCGAATCCAAATGACTGGCTAGATGCATTTAACCTACTTAAAATACACTTAAAAACAATCAAAGAAACTAAGAAAAAAAAAGTAATATTCATTGATGAATTCCCATGGATAGACTCTCAAAAATCTGGTTTTTTAAGTGCTTTCGAAAATTTCTGGAATGATTACTGCGCTACACGCACAGACCTAATTGTTGTTATCTGTGGATCAGCAGCATCCTATATGGTGAAAAAAATAATTCGTAATGTACATGGACTAAGTAAGCGTATTACACAAACCATTAAACTGATGCCTTTTACACTTAGTGAAACGAGAGAATTTTTACGATATAAAGGAGTGAAAATGGAGGAGTACGAACTTTTGAAACTTTACATGTCAATTGGGGGAATTGCTGAGTATTTAGAACATATAAAACCTGGAGAATCAGCAGTCACAACCATTGATCGACTTTGTTTTCAGTCAGGAGCTTATCTTGAAAATGAATACGATGATGTTTTTAAATCTTTATTTGATGAGAATTCCTACCATCAAAAAATTATGAATGCATTAGCGAATAATAAAAAAGAGGGAATCACTCGAAATGAACTAATGAATGAATTATCGATTGGCTCGAGTGGAAAATTTAGTAATTCATTGGAAGATCTTTTACAATCTGGTTTTATCTTAAAATATGAAGCTTATAAAAATTCAAAAAAAGCAACGCTTTATCGGATTTACGACGAATTTTGTCTGTTCCATTTACAATTTATTCAAAAACACAAAGGAGCAAGTTGGACTACTTTGTTTCAGCAACAAGTATACATAACCTGGTGTGGATATGTCTTTGAAACCATTTGCTTAAAACACATACAGCAACTTAAGAAAGCATTAAAATGCGATCAAATTGCCTCTACAAACTACCAGTGGCGCAATGAAAATGCTCAAATCGACCTCGTAATTGATAGAAATGATGGTGTGGTAACTTTATGTGAAATAAAATTCTATAACGACGAACTTACGTTGGATGAAACCACATTAAACCAATTGAGAAAAAAAGAAAATGAATTTCGAGTAGCAACAAACACTAGAAAAAGTATTTACACCTGTTTAATTTCTACGTTTGGAGCAAAGTCAAATCAATATAGCAACGCAATTCTGTCAAACAACGTAACTATGAAAGCATTGTTTTAAGAAATGCTGTGTATATCAGAAATTAAATATAGATAGTTGGCAAAAAAAGTACTGTATTAACTTAGTTGCTGCGATACGGTAAAATCCTGTACAGCGCGAAAAGAAGCTCTGAATTATAAGTCTACAGGAGCTAGAGCAAGTACCTCATGGATGTATTTCGTTTGTAAAAGTAGGTGATTAAAAAAAGGAAATTATTATCAAATCACCAAAAAACACACATATTCGGTAATTAAAATCACTAAAAAAATAATATAATTGGTGATTACATTCTCTAAAAATATAGTATATTTGGTGATTATGATTAAAAGAGCGTTATTTCAAAAACTAAACGAAAAGTTTAATAAAGGCAAAGCGATTGTATTATTAGGTCCGAGACAAGTAGGAAAAACTACGTTAATAAACACATGCTTAGAAGGACAAGATTTTTTATTTCTAAATGGAGATGATCCAGAAATACGAAATTTATTAGAAAATACTGGGGTTTCTAAATTACGATTAATTATCGGCAAAAACACACTCATTTTCATCGATGAAGCTCAAAGAATAAAAGACATTGGACTTATTGCTAAAATGATTATTGATCAATTTAAAGAAGTACAATTAATAGTAAGTGGCTCTTCTGCATTAGAAATCAATCAATCCACCCAAGAACCTTTAACAGGAAGAAAGTTTGAATACCAGTTATTTCCGATCAGTTGGGAAGAATTTGAAAATCATGTAGGATATTTAGAAGCAAACACGCAACTAGAAGAACGCCTCATATACGGAATGTATCCGGATGTGTTAAATAACAGATCGGAGGCAGGAGAAATTTTAAAACAACTTACTACAAGTTATTTATATAAAGATGTACTATCCATTACAGGTATCAAAAAACCGGAATTATTAGATAAACTTTTAAAAGCTTTAGCCTTACAAGTCGGAAGTGAAGTATCCTACAATGAATTAGCTAATCTCTTAATGATAGATAAAATCACTGTTTCTAAATACATCGATTTATTGGAGAAAGCTTACATTGTGTTCCGACTAAACAGTTTTAGCAGAAACCAACGCAATGAAATCAAAAATAATCGTAAAATCTATTTTTATGATAACGGGATACGAAATATGATAATCAACAACTTAAATCCTTTGGAATTGAGAACAGACAAAGGAGCACTCTGGGAAAACTTTTTAATCTCTGAACGGTTAAAACTACAACAATACAATCAACTGTATACTAACAATTATTTCTGGCGAACAGTTCAAAAACAAGAAATTGATTTTGTAGAGGAAACAAACGGACAAGTTACTGCCTATGAATTTAAATGGAATAGCAAAGGAAAAGCTAAAATTCCAGCAGTATTTTTAAATCAGTACAATGCAATTGGCAAAATTATTGACAAAGAAAATTTTAGAGAGTTTGTAAGAAATGACACAATGTAAGTCCGCTCTCTATTTTCATTTTCAACTCTTAAAATTTAAATGTAATAAGCAGTTCAGCAATTCCAGAGGAGTAGGTTCTCTTCTTCTAAAACTCAATCGAAAGTTTTAAATGACCTCCAAAGCCTTTTTCAATAATACGTAATAAGGTCGATAAACGAATATCACTAGCATCGTTTTCAATACGCGAAATATATGCCTTGTTGGTACCACAACGCAATGCTAATTCCTCTTGGGTGATTTGTTTCTTTTTGCGTTCTTCTTGAATAAGAACACCAAGTTTAAATGCTTCATACTCTGTAGCGAAAACATCTCTTGAAGAAGTACCTTTTTTGCCATATCGTTTGTCTAAATGATCTTCAAACGTTGTGATGGATTTTGAATTCGTTGTTTTCATCTTCATATTCATTTTTAATTCTTAACGCTCTTTCGATTTCATTTAGTGGCGTTTTTTGTGTTTTCTTCTGAAAACCATTTGCGATTACCACTAAATTACCTTTATCAAAAAAGGAAAAAATTCGGTAAATATTATTTCCTACTTTTACACGTATTTCATACAGACCTTCAGTACCTGCTATATGTTTGAAAAACTTGTCAGGTATAATTGGTAATTCTTTCACTAACAATAAAGTCCAATCTATTTTCTTTTTTACATTTTCAGTTTGTTTATCAAAGAAGTAGTCCTTATAAAATACTAATACTCGTTCCATTTAATTTATACAAAGTTACCTAATTAGACTACAAAATCCTACAAATTTTACTGAATTTACATACCCCATCGAGAAATAAATTTAGTTCACTTTCACTAGTTAAAATTAAAACTGCTAGAAACGTAAAACAAGTAGTAAACGCTTTTCGCGTAGAAATACGATGGGAGAAATACAGTTTACAGGTTGAAAATCCAGAGGAGCGAGGTTATCGATCTAACTATAAAGTGTGATTAAATCAAAATACATTAAACGTGTTTTAATTTGACTATCGTTACTGACATCGGTTGCCGTTTTCTCTTGTTCTTCCGATGAAAATAAAAAATTAAATCCATTCTTTTTATAAAAATTTAATGCTTCATTTGTATTGTAAGAATCAACGATAATAAATCTACAGCCAGTTTTATTATCCCTATCAATAAACCATGATTTAATAAAATTTAGTAATTCAGTACCTATACCTAAAGAAGTAAACTCTTTACTAACTCCTAATCTTCCAATCAAGACTGCAGGGTAACTTTTGAATCGTTTCTGTGAGGGAATATTTTTTAGTACTTTCTTCTTTCGTGCATTTGGAAGTATACTTGTTTTTATACTATCATTTGAAATTGTAAAAGAACAAACTATATTTTTCGAATCAGAATCTAAGGTAAAACAATAGGTTTTCCCCATTAATTCATTCGCAAAAGCAATACAATAATTTTGAAAAAAATCATTTAAATCAAGATTTGAACATTCAAAAAGTTTTGTTGAATTTATTAATTCTTCATCTAAAACTTCAAACGAACAACTACTTTCAAGAAATTTCAAAAATTATTTCAATTTAGATTTTTGTAAAATACGACGAGCTATCTTTAATTCTTCAGAAAAATCGACATAAGCTCCTTTTCGCTTATTTTCATCTGCATTTTTAGTGAATTTCACTGCTGTATCATCCAATAATACCGGTACACTTTTAATTGCTATCGCCATTGATGAAAAATTAGAGTTAATAAAATAATACGTATCTGTTTCTTTTTCAAAGATAATAATAACACTAATAAACAACAAAATTTTATTTCATTTCGCGTAGAAATACGATGGGGAAAAAGAAGCTCCGGAATACAAAACCAAAGGAGCGGGGCGAGGGCTAATAGAATCTAATGATAATCAAATGTTATTTTTTTAAAATCTCTATTAAATTCCTATTAATATATATAATTTCTCGTCCACACTTTTGAGAATCAACAAGTCCAATTCTTTCCATTTCTTTTAAATAACGAGAGGCAGCCTTTCGTTCTACATTTAATTTGGTGACTACATAATCAATTCTTGCATAAGGTTGTTCAAATAATAATTCAATCAGTTCTTTCTTATATAATTTTGGAGCCTTTTGTTGAACAATTAATAAAGAGGATTCTAAAGTTGATTTAATTAACTCAATTTTTTTAATAGTTTTAATAGAAGTTGATTCAATTGCTTTCAACATATAAATTATCCAATCTTCCCATTCACCTGTTCGATTTACTAAATTTAAAAGTCTATAGTATTCTTCTTTATATTCAATTATATATGAACTCAAGTATAAAATCGGAAAATCAATCAACTGATTGGATAACAAATATAAAATATTCAATATTCTACCTGTCCTACCATTACCATCATAAAAAGGATGGATACTTTCAAATTGAAAATGTAAAATAGCTAAATTAATTAATGGTGATAAATCATCTTTTTTATTGAAAAATTCAATAAAATTAGAAAGTAAATCTAGAATTTCATTTTTATCTTGAGGCGGTGTGTAAACAACTTCTCCTGTTATATCATTTTTCAAAACAGTTCCTGGAGTACTTCTAATACCTGCTTGGTTTTCGATGAGAAGTTGCTGAATTTGAATAATATCATTTGTCTTTATAAACCCTTGATTTTCTAATAAATTAACACCTAACAAAAGCGATTGACGATAATTGACAACTTCTTTTGTTGCAGAAGAAATAAACCCATCAAATATATTTAAAGCTTTATACAATTCATCTTGAGTTGTAATTATATTTTCAATTTCAGAACTGTCTTTCGCTTCTTGTAAAACTATAGCATTAATTAACATAGATTGATTTGGTATCGACTTTGCAATCCCTTTTAACTCAGCTAAAGCAGTTGCTGATAAAGTAACTTGCCTTAATACTTTTAATGTTTCTACTTTATCTCTTTGTGGAGGTAATTTATCCAACGATAAATAAGGTGCAATTTGTCCCATATATCTAATATAAGTACCAAAAATACAAATAACGGTACGTTTAATAGGTTTTAACTAATTTTTAGTTTCACAAAATTAAGGTAAAGCTTGAAAAATAAAAAGCGTACAATTAATTTCACGTAGAAATACGATGGGGAAAAAGAAGCTCAGGATTACAAACCTAGAGAAACGGGAAAGTCACTAAAAAAAGAACTAAGCAGACAAAGCAGCTTGTAATTCTCTAAAATCAAATGAATCAACTTCGTTTTGCGGAAGTATCGGTAAATTTGGATAAAAACGTGTAAGTAGTTGCTGAATCATAGAAAAACTATTAGGTGAACGCAAGGAAGGATCTACCAATGCATCAATCAAATAAGCGATTAGTTTTTCTTTTTTTGAAATATATTGGTTCAAAACAAACGTGGATGGATTGGTAGTATGTAAAGCAATTAACTGATCGACCTGCTTGAG
>CANHRS010000037.1 GCA_947463445.1 Flavobacteriia bacterium
GAATATTAAACTACTTTTAACTTAAAATAGAATGAAAAATATAGCTTTTTTGGGTTTGTTATTTTGGATGTTTAATTACGCATTATTTGCGCAAACAGACACAACAAAACTTACTGAAGATGATCTTTTGTTGCAAGAATTAGGTGCAAACGATATAAATCAAAGTTTATTACCAGAAGGTATGGGGCTTATTCGACGTTCGTTATGGGGTGAAAAAGGAGCAATGCGTAAGTTTAACTATTTTGCATTAACTACTGACAAACGTGAACGCGAATTAATTATTCGAAGACGTATGCTTCAAACACATCAAGCACTTGGATTTGTTGCTTTGGGCGGAATGCTTGGTTCTTGTATTACAGGTCAGATTATGATTAGTACAAGAAATGGAGATACCCAGGAACTAGTTAAACCATTACATAAAGCCGCAATTACGAGTACTATGATAGCATATGGCGCTACCGCATTATTACAATTGTTAGCTCCACCACCTGTTATTATTCGTAAAAATAAAGGGTGGAGTAATATGAAAGCACACCGTACACTAGCATATTTACATTTCTCGGGTATGTTACTTACTCCGATAGCAGGAAGATTGATGTACGGCGATGCGCCCCAAAATGCTAACGCAAGTGATAAATTACGAAATTTCCACCAAGTGTCAGGGTATATAACTACTACCTTATTTGCTGGTGCAGTGATCGTGATGAAATTTTAATAATAAACAGTATAATTAATAAACTTTAACTCCCATGAAAAAATCGATCATTTATTCACTTTTTTTAGGACTAACTTTCGTGTTGTGTTCCTTTGATAGTGTTAAGTTAACACTAGATAAAACAGATTCTTTTATTCGTTATACCTTGGTTCATCCTGCGCATAAATCTGTAGGAACAAGCAAAGACTTTATTTGTGGTGGTTACTACGATAATGCTTCAAAACAAATTACTAAATTAGTTGTAGCTGCTGCTGTAGCTTCGTTTGATTCTCAAAATTCTAGCCGTGACTCACATGCCTTAGAAGTATTAGAGGGTACAAAGAATCCAAAAGTCACATTTGTAAGTAAAGCAATTAAAGAAGAAGCAGGGGATGTTACAATCGTTGGTGAGTTAACGTTTCATGGTATCAAAAAAGATATAACTATTAAAGCGAAACAAATTTCTACAGACAAAAAAATCACACTTTCAGGTTCTTTTATTGTAAGTTTGGACAAGTTCAAAGTTGAAAAACCATCTATGTTAGGGATTTCTGTGGATGATAATTTAGTCATGGATTTTAAAACTGTTTTCGATATTTAATGCCATTGAAACATTCTATTTGGAGGGCGCATCTTGCCTTATTATTAGTAAACATGTTATACGGAGCTGGTCATATCCTTGCAAAAGGGGTTATGCCAGCTTTTTTAACACCTACTACTTTTATTTTCTTTCGAATTTTAGGTGCTACTTTGCTTTTTTGGCTTATTAAAGCGTTTCTACCGAAAGAACGTATACAACGCAAAGACATAGGTCTTTTTATGTTGTGTGCTTTATTTGGTGTTACCATCAATCAACTCTTTTTCTTTCATGGCTTGAGTTTATCATCGTCTATAAATTCGGGTATCATCATGACAACTAATCCAATATTAGTTACCATAATCGCCTATTTTTTATTAAAAGAAAAAATAACTACTACAAAAGTTACTGGTATTGTTTTAGGTGCAACAGGTGCAATTTTATTGTCCTTAGCAGGGAATACTGGAAAAGGAGATTCTACTCTTGGAGATTTATTTTTGTTTATAAACGCTGCTAGTTATGCAGTCTACCTAGTAATTGCAAAACCATTAATGCAACGGTACAGTCCATTTACTGTAATTACTTATGTATTCACATTTGGATTATTTTATATGTTAATTTATCCTCCAACATACATCGATATCGTACAAATCGATTTTAGTGCTATACATTCTATTATTTGGGCTAAAATCACGTATATCGTTATTGGAGTTACTTTTTTCACCTATTTATTGACTATGTACGGTCTAAAATACGTAGGCCCATCAGTTGCAAGTGCATATATTTATACGCAACCTGTTTTAGTCATAGGATTTGCTTATCTATTTTCCCTTCTTGGAGTAGCAGACGATTATACCAACACGATTACCTTAGAAAAAATAGGATATATGGTAATGATATTTACTGGAGTTTGGATAACAGCGTATTATGGAAAAAAAAATAGGGACAAATAACTTCATCCCTATATAAATATACAATCTTATAGCTTAATCGTATTTTAATCTACCCTTCATCTTCTTGAATATCTTGATTTTAGGTAAATTTATTTTTACAGTTTTCTTTTTCTTCGTTTCTCCATTCTTTTTTGTGAACTTACGATAATTAAACGGGTTATCAGGTATTGTACGTGCATAACCAATCGACAACTCATGGTTAGGTCCTGTGTTAAAGTGTTTAGTAAGTGCAGCATTATTATAGGTATAAACAAATCTCCAACCTAAATCTAAAAACACACCTGCACTAGCTACAATAGAATTGTCTGTTCGATATCCGGCACCTAACCAAATTAATTGATTTAATAAAAAATTCATATCAGCACTGACATTTAACGGCGCCCCAACAATACTTCGTACGGAAATTGTCGGATAGAAAACATAAAATCCATTATCCCATCGGAATTTATATCCAGTTGAAACAAATAAATTATTACTACTTAAATCGAATAAGCTAGGTTTTGATTTAGCTATTTCAGAAGCAGGTAGTCTATTTCCAAGTAGTCCAGGTAAACTTACATTTAAATCAAAATCTGGTGTAACCATTGCGAAACCAAATCCGAGATTAAGTCCCATTTTATTGATACCTGGTTGAGTTAATGTAGGATCATCAAGTTCTCTATAATATAAATTGGAAGCGTTTAAGGTATTCTGTGTAAATCCTAAACGTAATCCGTAGGAGAAAGACATTCCACCATTACTTCGTGTGAAGGTTTTGTAGGAAACATTTCCAGCTACCTCCATTTGATTGTACCCTCCAAAGTTATCATTTACAGCAAACCCAGAAAATCCTAGATGCGGACGATAATTATAATGGGATACAACCGCAAAATTGTTAGCTGAATTATCTTGATTGGCATAATCGTAATGTGAAAGAAATGTAGTGCCATATTTAGTAAACACATCCATGTTGGCAGGATTCAGAAATCCTGGATTTAGCATATATTGATTATAAAACTGACGTGTTTGTGAAAAACCAACTAAACTTGTCAATAGAAAAAATACGATAGCAAAGTATTTCATCGTTTAAGTATTAATTTCCCATTAATAAAGGTCGGTTTATCTTCAAATTCGTATTCAAATTGATAGAAATAAGCGCCTTCAGGCAATTCTTTCCCGAAAAGACACAAGGATTGGTTACATAAACCTACAAATGTTTTATTCTCCCCATCGTTTGGATTATTGGAATATGGTGAAGCATAAAAAACTAAATCTCCCCAACGGTTAAATACAGAAAATGAATTTTCACGGTATTTTTCTAAATTTTCAATAAAATAGGAATCATTGATAGAATCACCATTTGGACTAAAATAATTGTAGCTTAGTGTATCCATGAAATCACTTGCTTTACAAGAGAAAACAGGCGCGACAACTACAAAAAATATAAAAAGTATGCTTACTTTCATTTGGAGCAAGAAATATTTGGTCACAAAGTTGTGTTTTTTTTTTTTGTTATCCAATGAATTTACCATAAAGTATACAATCAAATGCATAAAAAAAGGGTTGTTCTCGAAAAAGAATAACCCTTTAGTATGTATACTTTGGATGAAAATTAATTTTCTATTATTTCAATAGCTGTAATTTTATCTCCTTCTTTGATTTGGTCAATTACTTCCAAACCTTCATATACTTTTCCAAAACACGTATGGTTTCTATCCAAATGTGAAGTTTGTCTTCTACTGTGACAAACAAAAAATTGAGATCCTCCTGTGTTTCTTCCAGCATGAGCCATAGATAATACACCACGATCATGGTATTGATTGTCACCTGTTAACTCACAATCAATTTTATATCCAGGTCCACCAATTCCAGTTCCTTTTGGGCAACCACCTTGTATAACGAAATCTGGAATCACACGGTGAAATGTTAATCCGTTGTAAAAACCTTCTTTTGCTAATTTCACAAAGTTAGCAACCGTTTTTGGTGCATCATTTTCATAAAAAGATACTTTCATATCTCCCTTTACTGTTTTAATTATTGCTTCCATAGTAATATTTTGAATTGCAAAGTTACGTTTTTTAATTTTCTGTACATTTGTTCTATGCAAAAACAAACCATTCATCGTGAAAAAACGCAGCAATTTTCTCGATTAGCAACTACTTTAACCTATCATCAAGAGCAACTTGCTACTTTGCTATCAGCACCTTTTTCTTTAGAGAATCTAGGCGCGCAAATCACAAGAAAAAAAGCAAATTATTCCACGCATAATCGACAAGTACTTGTACGAGAGTTAAAAAAACAATTTCCTGAACTTTCTGAATCGTCTCCTGTTTTTGCTAATATTCAAAAATTAGAAAGTCAAAACACCTTTACAATCACAACTGGACATCAATTAAACATTGGTACTGGGCCTGCTTATGTTATTTACAAAATTATTCATTGTATTCGTTTAGCAGATGAATTAAAAAAGACGTATCCTACTTTTGATTTTGTTCCCGTATTTTGGTTGGCTACCGAAGATCATGATATAGAGGAAGTGAATCACACGACAATTTTTGGAAAAAAAATTAGTTGGAATGAAAACCAAGGTGGTGCTGTAGGAAAATATGCATTAAATCATTGGGAGGAAATGAAAGCCGAAATAGCTGCATTTTTTCAAAATAATCCGGAAAGTGAAATTCACCAAGTGCTTCAAAAATATACCGGTAAAAATGTTGCAGCTGCTACACAACAATTATTCCATGCCTTATTTGAAAAAGAGGGGTTAATTGTGCTAGAACCAAATGTCCCAGGATTAAAAACATTGTTTGTAGAAACGATGCAACGGGAAGCGCAAGTACCTTTTGTGGAGCAATGTGTTCATACAGCAAATCAAACCATTGAACAATTAGGTTTTTCACCGCAAGCATTTGCTCGTCCAATCAATTTATTTCGCTTGTCGGAAGGTAAACGTGAACGTTTGTTGGAAGCGAATGATTTAGAAGTGTTGAAAGCAATGCATGAAAATCCAGATTATTTCTCCCCAAATGTATTATTGAGACCAGCATTTCAAGAAACGATTCTGCCAAATTTAGTGTATGTTGGAGGAGGAGGAGAAATTAGTTATTGGATTCAACAAAAAGGAATTTTTGAAACAATTGGTTTAGAATTTCCTTTGTTAAGTGTTCGTAATTCTGTCCAAATAGTAGAAGCTTCGCAGCTAAAAAAATGGAACAAATTAGGTTTTAGTTGGGAAGATATTTTTACTCCTTTGCAAGAGCTTCAACGTCAATATATTCAAGCTAATTCAGGGGAGGAGTTAAATTTTACATCCTTAGATCTTGCGGTAGAAAAATTACAAAGTGTATTGCAAAATCACGCTACTTTTTTTGATCAAAATATGGAAAAATTTGTGGAAGCAGAATCCACGAGATTATCTAAACAAATGGAAGCGATTAAAGCAAAATTTGTAAAACAGCGTAAAAGTCAATTAGATCTAGCAATGAAGCAATTGGAAGATTTAAAAGCAAAGTTATTGCCAAATAATGCATTGCAAGAACGTACCGAAAGTTTTTTCAGTTTTTGTAAGGATGGTGCTATACAATCAAAAATAGAACTACTTAAAAGTGTTATGGATCCCTTTGAAAATGATTTGATTGTGTTACTTTTAGATTAAAATATACGAAAACCACGTTTTTAACGTTCAGATTTACTTATGCGTTTCTTATTTCTTTTACTTTTTTTACTTTTTTCTAATTCCTTTATTGCACAAGTAGTACAAGGAATTGTAGAAGGTACATGTGTAGAAAAAAGAGACAAAGTATTAGAAAATGTAAAAATCCGTTTTAATAACGAATATTTTTACACCGATTCCTTAGGACATTTTGAACTTTTAGCGCCTGTTGATCAGGAAATAATGTTGTTTTTTTCGTATGATTCTATTATAATTCAAAAAACAGTTTACGTATCTTCTACAAAGACTACACAGTTAGGAAAGATCAAGTTTCCAATTACTGTAATGAATTCTGTATATCTTAAAACGGACAAAGGGGATAACAACATCTTTAAATTACCTTCCTTGGATTTACAAAAAATTGCTTCCAATTCGGTGGAAAGAACATTGATCTATTCGACTGCTGCGAGTTCAAATAACGAGTTGACTTCCAATTATAATGTACGTGGAGGTAGCTATGATGAAAATTTAGTGTATGTCAATGGCTTTTTAATTAACCGTCCTTTTTTAACACGTTCTGGGCAACAGGAAGGATTAAGTTTTTTATACTCCTCGCTTGTGAAGGATATCCGATTTAGTGGTGGAGGTTTTGATGCAAAATATGGTGATAAATTAAGTTCAGTCTTAGATATCAACTACATTACACCAGATTCAACCAATGCTTCTGTTATGCTTTCTTTAATGGGAATTGAATCCCATATTGCACAAAAAGTGAATGCTAAATTCAATTACTTAGCAGGGGTACGTTACCGCGCGAATGGTTATTTATTAAATGCGCTACCAACGCAAGGTTCCTATAATCCCGTTTTTTACGATGGTCAATTTCTGCTTAATTATGCAATTACACCAAAACTTACATGGAGTACTTTAGGACATCTTTCGTCTAATAATTATCGTTTTGCACCAACAACACAAGAAACTAATTTCGGGACTGTTAACGAGGCATACCGTTTAAAGATATACTTTGATGGTCAGGAACAAACGAAATTTGAAACAATGACAGGAGGGACTGCACTGAAATATAAACCCACCGATAAAACGAATTTAGATTTTTATGCAAGTGTTTTTCATACAAATGAAAAAGAATATTTTGATGTACAAGGACAATATTATATTAATCTACTAGAAACAAATCCAGATAAAAAGAACTTTGGGGATTCTATAGCATCTATTGGTGTTGGAAGCTACCTTACGCATGCACGTAATAATTTACAAGCAACCATTGTTAATGTATATCATAATGGAGCTCATCAATTTACAGAGAAACAACGCCTACTTTGGGGGGTAAATTATCAAAAAGATTTTTTTAAGGATGTATTAAGTGAGTGGAAAAATGTCGACTCCGCTGGTTTTACAATTCCATATACGAACAACCCAAATTTTAGTTTATCGTACGTATTAAAAAGTAAATTGGCTTTAAATACACAAAGAATAAGTGGTTTTTTACAACATAGTATAGAGTGGGGTAAAACAAGTACAAACTTCCCAGTCAAAGCAAGGTATTTTACAAAAGATTCCCTAGGTAAAAAAGCATTTATGACTGCTAGAGATACCTTAACAGCTGCGACAAGACGTTTTTTGTTAACAACCGGTCTTCGTTTTGGATTTACAGAAGTCAATCAAGAACAATATATTACTCCACGAGTTTCATTAATTTTCTTTCCGAGAACCTATTTTTATTCAAATAATAAAGTAATGCGTCGCAATACGCAAGTACGTTTAGCAACAGGATTGTATTATCAACCACCATTTTACAGAGAATTCAGAACATTCGATGGTCAGTTAAATGTAGAGGTCGTTTCTCAAAAGTCTGCGCACATCATCACTGGCTATGATTTCAATTTTTCCATGTGGAATCGAAAAACACCATTTAAATTTGCTTTTGAAGCATATTACAAACATTTCTGGGATGTTAATCCATATGAAATTGATAATGTACGTACAAGATATTATGCGAATAATGATGCAATAGCTTATGCCTATGGTGCAGATGTAAATATCCATGGTGAATTTATTGAGGGAGTGCAATCCTTCTTTAAAATGGGGTACTTAAAGACAATGGAAAATTTAGCATTCGACTCGTATACGGTATATCGGAATAAAAAAGGTGAAACAATTATTCCTGGATATACCTTAGATGAAAAGAAAGCAGATAGTACGGTATTCCATCCTGGAAATATCCCTAGGCCAACGGACCAAAGGATCAACTTTGCGATTCTATTCCAAGATAAAATGCCTTCTTATGAGATGTTAACCGCCCAAATGGGATTTAATTTTGGATCTAGCTTGCCGTATGGTCCACCAGATTTTCAACGCTATAAGGATACACTACGTCAGAAATTCTATGCACGTGTTGATTTAGGTCTTTCCTATGATTTATTACAGAAATCACATGCACTAAAAATAAAGACTAAACATCGTTTTTCAGATGCAATTTTATCGCTAGAAGTATTTAATCTATTAGGAATTAACAATGTGCTTTCACAACAATGGGTACAAGATGTTACTGGTAAAACGTATGCCATTCCGAACTACCTAACGCAAAGACGTTTCAATCTGAAACTGATTTTGAGAATGTAATCAAAAATTAATCTGAATCACTAGGCGATTTCAATAATTTACGGCAAATTTGCACCTTATTATTGGCCCATGAGAACGAAATACATTGATTTAATTGATCAAACCTTTGATTTTCCGCAAGATGAATTTAACTTGCAAGATGATCGTTTAATTTTTCACGGAATTGATTTGATGCGATTAATTGAACAATATGGTACTCCATTGAAATTTAATTACCTACCTCAAATTTCGTATAACATTCAACGGGCAAAAGGATGGTTCCGTGAGGCAATGAATAATATGGGATACGGTGGAAATTATTATTACTCCTACTGTACTAAAAGTTCGCATTTTTCATTTGTTTTAGATGAGGTACTACAAAACGATGTACACATCGAAACCTCTTCTGCATTTGATATTGATATCGTTCGAAAATTATACGATACGGAGAAATTAAGTCCTGGTAGATATATTATTTGCAATGGTTATAAACCAAAAAAATATATAGATAACATCACAAAATTGATGGCTGAAACGGATTTAAAAGTAATCCCTGTCATTGATAATGTACAAGAAGTTACCGATCTTATTGATAGTACAGCAGATTTATCGAAGGACATCCAAATAGGAATTCGTGTGGCTTCGGAGGAAGAACCTAAATTTGAATTTTATACATCACGACTAGGGGTGCGTTACCGAGAGATTTTGCCTTTATACAAAACTATTGTGCAGGAAAATCCGCGTGTAAAAATTAAAATGTTACATTTCTTCATTAACACTGGAATAAACGACACTGCCTATTATTGGAATGAATTAACCAAATTATTGCGCGTTTATTGTGACT
Source organism: Flavobacteriia bacterium (assembly GCA_947463445.1). Taxonomy (GTDB): domain Bacteria; phylum Bacteroidota; class Bacteroidia; order Flavobacteriales_D; family Crocinitomicaceae; genus CANHVK01. The sequence goes on from CANHRS010000037.1 coordinate 9,319, forward strand.
TGAAAAAGGTATGTCCTGAATTGGACTCTTTAAACATTGGAGGAGGTTTCCCGATTAAAAAATCGTTACAATTTGATTTTGATTATGCTTACATGGTGAAAGAAATCTTAACACAGGTTAAACGTGTTTGTTCGGATAATAACATCCCAGAGCCACATATTTTTACTGAATTTGGATCATTTACCGTTGGAGAAAGTGGTGGCGCAATCTTTAATATATTACAACAAAAGAAACAAAACGATAGAGAACGTTGGAACATGATAGATTCTTCTTTTATGACCAACCTTCCAGATACATGGGCGATCAATCAGCGTTTTATTATGTTACCAATCAATCGTTGGAACGATGATTACGAACGTGTATTATTAGGTGGATTAACGTGTGACAGCGACGATTACTATAATTCAGAGCAACATTCCAATGCGATATATCTACCGAAATTCAGTAAAACTAAACCGCTGTATATTGGCTTTTTTAATACTGGCGCTTACCAGGAAACAATTGGTGGTTTTGGTGGATTGAAACATTGTTTGATTCCGGAACCGAAACATGTCTTGATTCGTCGCGATGAAAATGGGAAGATTACAACAGAACTTTTCTCCGAAGAACAAACTGCAGCGGATTATTTGAAGATATTAGGGTATTGATTTGTAAAATTTTCACCATTAAGAAGTTTAGAAATTAAGAGGAAGTTATTTTAGTTTCATTTAAAGACCCTTGTTCTTTAAAAAAAATAGATACATAATTTAGGCTTATAAAGAACTCTCAAAGCAAAGCGTCTTAATGAATTCTACCTGTTTATCATCCAATCCAACCTAAACTTCTTAATTTCTCAATGGTTCAAAAATTTCACATCATATTTTTTTAACTTTGTACAACTTATTTTACCATCATGATAAAACTACAAAACTTCATCAACGGAAATTACATTGCACCTATTAGCGATGCATATATGGATAATTATGAACCTGCTACAGGTCAAGTATATTCTTTAATTCCAGATTCTGACGATCGCGATGTAGAATTAGCAGTAGAAGCGGCAGAAAAAGCATTTCCGATTTGGTCTAACATGTCCAACGAAGAACGCAGTAAAATATTAGTGAAATTATCGGAAGGAATTGAGGCACGTATGGAGGAATTTGTACAAGCGGAATCGAGAGATAATGGTAAACCAGTTTCATTAGCCGGACATGTAGATATTCCTCGAGCGGTTTCAAATTTTCATTTTTTCGCAACAGCGATCACCCATTTTGCTTCTGAATCGCACCACATGCAAGGAGAAGGGATTAATTATACCTTACGTAAACCGATTGGTATCGTTGGATGTATTTCTCCGTGGAATCTTCCTTTATATTTATTCTCCTGGAAAATTGCTCCTGCATTAGCTGCTGGAAATTGTGTTATAGCTAAACCATCTGAAATTACCCCGTATACTGCCTATTTACTGGGTCAAGTTGCAAAAGATGCTGGAATGCCTGCAGGGGTATTAAACATTTTACATGGTTTAGGAGCAAAGGTTGGGGATGCCATTGTAAAACATAAAAAAATTAAAGCAATTTCATTTACTGGGGGTACAAAAACAGGAGAGTATTTAGCTAGAACAGCAGCTCCAATGTTTAAGAAATTATCTCTAGAACTTGGCGGTAAAAATCCAGTTGTGATATTTGCAGATTGTGATTTTGAGGAAATGTTAAGCACAACGATTCGTTCTTCTTTCTCAAATCAAGGTCAAATTTGTTTGTGTGGTTCCCGAATTTTTGTGGAACGCGCGATTTATGAGAAATTTAAAACTGCTTTTGTAGAAAAAGTGAATAAAGCAATTGTTTCCAATCCAACAGATCCCAAAGCAAACATGGGAGCATTGGTTTCATTGCCGCATTTAGAAAAAGTACTTTCCTATGTTGAATTAGCAAAAGAAGAAGGTGGAAAAGTTTTAACTGGAGGTACGAGAGTGCAATTAGAAGCACCTTATGACAATGGTTACTACATGCGTCCTACCGTAATTGAAGGTTTATCCCATGATTGTAGAACCAACCAAGAAGAAATTTTTGGGCCAGTTGTTACTTTGACTCCATTTGATACGGAAGAAGAAGCTTTAATGATGGCAAATTCAACGGAATATGGGTTACAAACAACCCTATGGACAAATGATTTAAAACGTGCACATCGTTTTGCAGATCAAGCGCAATCTGGAATTGTTTGGATTAATTGCTGGATGGTACGCGATTTACGAACTCCTTTCGGTGGCGTGAAATCTTCTGGAGTTGGAAGAGAAGGAGGCTGGGAGGCTTTACGTTTCTTTACAGAACCTAAAAATGTATTTGTAAAATACTAACTGTCGATATCTAGTTTAATACTATTTAAGCGTGTTAGTGTTCTAAAAACTTGATTAATATCATTTTTTTAACAGATTGACTTTTTTAAATTTGTTCATTTTAGTATAATTATTTTGTACAATTAATGGGCATTTTTTCATGGAATTCATCCAAAAAATTGGATAGAACAATAGCGTTATTGCGTCCTTTTACACAAGGTATTTTCTCAAAATCAATTAATACCTCTGATGTAGAAAATACATATGTTGATTTATTAACGGATATATAAATTATCCGAACTGAATTAGTAGCTGTCAAAGAAACAATAAGTCAGTTTAAACAAGCAAATTTTGACACTTCTAGATTAAATTTCTCCAATGAATTAGCCCAGGAAGTAAAAGAATTAGGAGAAATATTAGCGGCTCGACAAGAAGAACAATTCGTGGAACGTAGCGAATACGAAACTAAAATGGCGCTTGTGGATAAGATGTGCATCGTATCAGAGACAGATTTAAAAGGATATATTACCTATGTCAATGATAAATTTTGCGAGGAATCCTTGTATACTCGAGAAGAATTAATCGGTCAGAGTCACAATATTGTTCGACATGCGGATATGCCAAAAGAAGCATTTAAATTACTTTGGCAAACGATTGGAAACGGAAATATTTTCAATGCTCCTGTAAAGAATCGACGTAAAGATGGAACGCCTTACTATGTGAATGCTGCAATTGGTCCAGTAATAGGTGCACATGGTAAACCAGTAAAATATATTGGGATTCGCTATGATTTAACGAGTGAAACCTATGAAAGGTTAGAAGCACAAGGAATAGTGAGTGCAATCAACGAATCGTATGCTTACGCTTCTTTTGATGTGACAGGTGAGATTTTGGGTGTAAATGCTATTTTGTTAAAGATTTTAGGATATTCTTCGGATGATTTAATTGGAAAAAAACACAGCATATTGGTGGATTCACAAACTGCTAAAAGCGCTGCCTATGTGAAGGCTTGGGAAGCTTTGGTTTCTGGTGCTGCACAACAAAATAGTTACCGTTTATTGGATAAAACTGGCACCGAAAAATGGGTGCAAGCAGTCTACACCTCTGTGAAAGATGAGATGGGACGTATTGAGAAAATTATTATGATGGGGGTGGATGTAACGGTAGCAACGGTTGCGGCTAGAGAAACAAAAAATGCTACTCAAGAAATAATGCGCGTTTTGAATGCATTAGCACAAGGAGATTATAGTCAGCGTTTTACGATTGATACTTTACAGGAATTAAAAGAAATGGGTGAATCGCTAAATCAAACGATTCAAGTATTAATTCAACAAAATCAGCAAGAAGAACGAACCCATCAAGCAGTGAATGAAGTTTCGCGCGTGATTAATGCACTATCCAAAGGAGATTTATCTCAAAAATATGCGATTGAATCTACTGGTGAATTAAAAACAATGGGAGATACACTCAATAAAACAATTCATGTGTTGAATGAATTAATTGTCAAGGTAAAATTAAATGCTGAAAATATTGCAGATGCGGGAAGTCAAATGGCACATTCTGCAGTGCAATTATCTGATGCAGCAAATAAACAAGCAAGTTCGGTAGAAGAAATTTTAACCTCCATGGAACAAATGGCTGTAAATATTCAACAGAATTCTTCAAATGCTAAACAAACAGAAAAGATAGCAACTAAAGCAGCAAGCGATACATTTAAGAGTAAACAAGTGGTTGATAATACGGTCGAATCCATGCAGCTGATTGCTACAAAAATCTCCATAATTGGTGAAATTTCTAGACAAACAAATTTACTTGCCTTGAATGCTGCTGTGGAAGCTGCTAGAGCAGGAGATCATGGCAGAGGATTTTCTGTTGTAGCTGCGGAGGTACGAAAATTAGCAGAAAGAAGTCAATTAGCAGCAAGTGAAATTGATGAAGTTTCCAACCACAGTGTTATTATCGCAAAACAATCTGGAGAAATGTTGACACAAATTGCGCCAGACATCCAAAAAACGTCCGATTTGGTGCAAGAAATTACTGCTTCTAGTTCGGAACAAAGTACAAATGCAGATCAAATTAACAATGCAATTCAATCGCTGAATTTTGTGGTACAAGAGAATGCTGCAACTGCCGAACAAATGGCCGCGAATGCAGAAGAATTTAATTCCCAAGCAGAAGAATTACGTACCGCAATTTCATTTTTTAAAGTGTAAAAAATCAAGTATCAACTAAAAGAATTCAAATTCTACGTGGAATGACTTATTAATAGCAAAAAACGCTTTTTTTGGGTTAAGTGCATGACTATTTTTACGTTAATAACACTATCTTTGTTTAGCTTGAGTGTAGGAATATACTTGAAATTGTAAAGAATGATACTGGCATTAGCAAATCACAAAGGGGGTACTGGAAAAACTACTACCGCAATCAATCTAGGTGCTGCATTAGCACTCAAGGGTAAACGCGTGTTACTTGTTGACCTAGATCCGCAAGGAAACCTTTCTTATTCTTTTGGTTTTGATGAAAATCAGTTAGATATCTCTTATGTATTAAGCGAAGAAAAGTCGTTCGAGGAAGTGGTCATCCATCAAGAAAAAATGGATATTTTGCCAGCTACCATGCGACTTTCAGATATTGAATTGTCCATGTATAGTGTGGATGAAAGAGAGTTTTTATTGAAAAATCTTTTAGACTCGATAAAAGATAACTACGATTATATATTAATTGATTGTTCACCTGCTAGATCCTTGTTGACCGTAAATGCATTAACTGCAGCAGATTATGTTATGTCTACTATTCTGTTGGATGTATTAAGTATTCAAGGTTTAATGCATATTGTGCGAACAATTCAGGAGATAAAAATGGTGCTGAATGCCAAATTGGAATTTTTAGGCGTGTTAGCCGTAAATATTGACCTTCGAAAAAAACTTTCAAAAGAAGTGATCGATTTTGTGAAAGCAAATTATGATTTTTCATTTTTTCAAACGTCTATTCGAGGCAATGTTAAAGTGGCAGAAGCTCCTTCTCATGGCAAAAGCGTAGTTGCATATGCTCCCAATTCCAATGGCGCAAAAGAATACATTTTATTGGCAGAAGAAATTATAGAATTTAACAAATAATACCATGGCTTTAGGTAAAAACATGAAAGTGGATAGGTTAATTCCTTTAAAAAAGGAAGATAAAGCCGTTGATGCGATACCTCCAGTTGTTGAGGAACAAACTGTAGCGCCGGAGGAGTTAGAAATTTCTCCAGCAGTTTCGGTTAGTTTAGACGAATTTTTTGATAATTTGACATCCGAAGAACCAGTTAAAGCTCCAGAAGTTACAAAAGAAAGTGTTGAGGTGCAAGTAGAAACTCCCGAAAGTCAAGAGACTACGAATACATACACAGATGTTGTTTTAGAAGACTTAACTCTAACTTTCAAACCTTCCCGAAGAAAAACACAACGTAGAATGATTATTTCTTTAGAAGGTAATTTAACGATTAAACACGTAGAATTACTCTATTCTAAAGTACATTCGGTTTTTGAAAATTATGATATTGCTGAAATCAATCTTACAAATATTTCAGATATTGATATTACAGTAATTCAATTATTTCATGCGATTAGAGTTCATTTTTATCCGTTAAACAAATTCATAACCATTCAGGCTGATTTGTCTCGAGAAGACAGAAAATTATTAAACACTTGTGGTTTTACCGAATTTCAATCCTGATAATTTCCTAAAAAGTTAATTATGGCAAAAACAATACTTATAGCAGACGATTCAGAAAGTATACGCGTAGTTGTGGGTTTAGCACTTCGCGAGGCTGGATTTACAGTTATAGTTGCTAAAGATGGGCAAGATGCACTCGATTTATTGAAAGAAAATGAGCAAGTTAGTTTGATTATTTCAGACTTAAATATGCCGATGCTTGACGGGATTTTATTCCTAAAAGAGGTTCGTAAATTAGATAAATTTAAATATCTACCTTTTTTAATTTTAACCACAGAGTCGCAAGATTCTAAAAAAATGGAAGCAAAAAATGCCGGAGCAACAGGTTGGATTATTAAACCTTTTGTGAAAGAGAAATTAATTGCTGTCGTTAATAAAGTGATACGCTAATGGAAGAAATGAAAGCCACCTACATTCAAGAAGCGAATGAACTTCTTGAAAATTTGGAATCTTCCTTGTTATCCCTGGAAGACAATCCGAATGATAAATCCAATATTGAACAGGTTTTCCGGGTAATGCATACCTTGAAAGGGAATAGTAGTATGTTTGGTCTTGCTAAAATTGCAGAGTTTGTGCATGATTTAGAGACAATTTATGATAAAATTCGTCAAGGAGAAATGCAACTTACGCGCGAAATTTTAAATACTACGCTTGCTTCTTTTGATCATCTTAATTTAATTATCATCGATTCGGAATTAGAAGATCCTACCAATAAAGAAAACCACGATCAACTGATTTATCAAATCCATCAGTTTATTCAGAAAAAATCTGTAACACCAACTACTACCGAGAATAGTCAGCAACAAACTGTAAATGGTTCGGAACATATGCAGGATGAGGTAGGAAATGGTGTTAAAACATACCATGTTTATTTCGAGCCAAAACCAGAATTTTTATTGGATGGTTCGAATCCTTTATTATTATTAGCTGAAATTGCACAGTTAGGAAAAACATTAATTATTCCACATTTTAAAAAATTGGAATCCATTGATGACTTCCAACCTACAAATTGTATCGCATATTGGGATGTTTTTGTAGAAGCAAATTGCACTAAAGCGACTTTACACGATGTGTTTGTGTTCGCTGAATCCAATGCAATTATTGAAATTACACCTTATTTATTTACGGATTTAATTGCGAATACGGAATTTTCGGAATTCGTTCAAGCTACAATATTTAAAGATGTAAAATTAGATGCTGCAGAATTAACATCCTTAATCGAGCGAGTAGGAAAAAAAGTAGAGATACTTCAGCAGCCTGCAGTAAAATCTGCATCCGATGCTAATGAAGCGCTAAAAACCGCTAAAGTAGAAACCAAAGAAAAAGTAGTTTCTAGTATTCGCGTTTCTTCAGATAAACTAGATGAATTAATGAACTTGGTAAGTGAGTTAGTTACTACCCAAGCTTCATTGACACTTTACAACCAAAAAAATGAAACACCGGAGTTAGAAATTATTTCTGAAAACATTGAAAAATTATCGCGAAGACTAAGAGATATTGCTTTTGGTATGACACTCGTTCCGATTAACAACATGTTTAGTCGTTTTCAACGATTGGTACGCGATGTTTCCATGTCGTTAAATAAAGAAGTACAATTTGTTACGGAAGGAGGTGAAACAGAGTTAGATAAATCAATTATCGAAACCTTGACCGATCCGTTAATGCATATTATCCGAAACAGTTTAGACCATGGTTTAGAATTACCAGAAAAACGTGAGGCATTAGATAAACCGCGCAAAGGAACGGTGAAACTTAAGGCTTTTTACTCAGGAATTTCCGTATATATTCAAATTACCGATGATGGTAAAGGAATGGATGTAGATGTAATTCGTGAAAAAGCAATCAGTAAAGGCTTTATGAAACCAGATGAGGTATTGTCGGATAAGGAAATATTTGACTTTATATTTTATCCAGGTTTCTCTACCGCTGCTGTGGTAACAGATATATCTGGACGTGGAGTCGGAATGGACGTAGTAAAACGTAATATTTCTGAGTTAAAAGGCTCCATCATTGTCGATTCTAAAGTTAACATTGGAACTACATTAACCATTAAATTACCGCTAAGCCTTTCTATTATTGATGGTTTACTCGTTGAGGTAGCGAATGTATTTTACATTATTCCTTTATCTGTAGTAGATAAATGTTATGAGGTAGAAAACAAAGAAATGATAGGTAACTTTAATCAATTATTAACACTTGATAATCAACAAATTCCATTCATCAATATACACAAAGAATTCGGATATTCTGAAATATCCGATGCGGATAACTCACAAATAATTGTTGTAAGTGACGCTGACCGAAGAGTTGGTATCAGTGTAGATTGTATTATTGGTGAATACCAGGCAGTTGTTAAACCAATTGGGAAGTATTATAGAAATCAAGATTTTATCTCTGGAGCCACAATTTTAGGAGATGGTTCTATCGCCTTGGTGATGGACACTCACAAAATAATTGATTTATATACGGAACATGCTAAAACAGAATTAGTATCATGAAAAGCGAACAAATGAATGAAAATGTATTGAATGGGGAAACTAAATCGTTTTTATCCTTCAAACTAGAACACGAAAACTTCACGATTCCTGTAATGAAAATTATGGAGATTTTAGAAGTTCCTAAAATCACCAAGGTTCCGCAGTCACCCAATTTTCTGGTTGGGGTGATTAACCTAAGAGGTGCTGTACTTCCTGTGATTGATACCCGAATTAAATTTGGGATGACACCTATAGAGTTCACCATAAATACATGTATTTTAGTTTTAAGTATTGAGGTAAATGAGGAGGTAATTGAAGTTGGTGCTTTAGTAGACTCTGTATCTGAAGTATTTGAATTAAACACCAATGACATAAAACAGGTGCCAACATTGGCAACACGTTACAGAGCAGATTATGTTCAAGGTATGATTCAAGAAAATGATCATTTTATCATGGTATTAGATGTAGATAAAGTTTTTTCATCCAATGATTTAGACTCAATTAACATTGCAAGTAGTTCCAATGCTAAATCTGAAGTAATTCATAAAGATTAAACCTAATTAGTTTATAAACAGATAAAAATTACTCTTTAGTATAAAGTAATAGAATACAGTAAATAGCATAATAGTAATATTTAAAAAAAAAGTATGTTTGGAGGATTAAGTAAAAAAGAAACAGGATTTCTAGTTGAAATATTAAAAAATATAAACGAAGGAAAACAAAATGATTTAATTTCTATTAATTCAATAGGTAATGAAGCTGTTGTTAATGAGTTAAATACAGTTATTTCAGATTTAAATTCTGTTAAGAAATGGTGTAATAAAAGCATTGAAAATCATTTTAGTGAATCTCTTGAATTAAAGGGAAAAGACCAAGAGTTAATGACTGTTTTGAAAGGTATTCAAGCTAAATATGTAAGTCTAAAATCTGATTCAGAACAACAATTAAGAGAAATTGAAACGCGAACTAAATTAGTCGATGAACTATGTATTGTTTCAGAAACAGACTTAAAAGGATATATTACGTATGTAAATGATAAACATTGTGAAGTTTCGCAGTATACACGAGATGAATTGATAGGTTCCAACCAGAATATGGTTCGTCATCCAGACATGTCGAAAGAGGTTTTCAAAGAATTGTGGACTACAATTGGTCGAGGACAAATATTCAGAGGACCAGTCAAAAACCGTAAGAAAGATGGTACTCCTTATTATGTAGATGGTATTTTCGCTCCAGTATTAGGTCCACACGGAAAACCAATAAAGTATTTAGGTGTTCGTTACGAAAACACACAAGAAACCTTTGAAAAACAAGCTGCAGAAGGAATCGTGAATGCAATTAATACATCATTTGCATTTATAGAGTTTGATACAAAAGGTAAAATTATTACTGCTAATGATAATTTCCAGAGTACTATGGGCTATGGGTTAGCTGAAATTGTAGGGAAGCAGCATAAAATGTTTGTTGAGCCTGAATTTGGAAATTCCAATGAATATTTACGTTTCTGGGAATCTCTTTCTGCAGGTATTCCTCAAAGTGGATTGTTCAAGCGTTATACAAAAAATGGGTCTCAAGTTTGGTTACAATCAGTATATTCTCCAGTGAAGGATGAAAAGGGTAGAGTAAATAAAGTAATTAAAATTGCAACGGATGTAACAAATGCGACTAATGCAGCACTCGCTACTCAATCTGCTACAAAAGAAGTAATGCGTGTATTAGATGCATTAGCAAATGGAGATTTATCCCAAAAATACAGTGTTCTTTCAGAAGCAGAACTTAAACTAATGGGAGATGCATTGAATGCTACAATTGATGTGTTAATTGCACAAAAAGCAGGTGAAATTGAAACACAAAAAGCTGCATCAGAAGTAAGTAGAGTAATTAGTGCGCTTGCAGAAGGGGATTTAACACAACGTTATTCTATCGATTCTACTGGAGACTTAAGAGCGATGGGCGATGCTTTAAATAAAACAATTGAGGTATTAAATTCGTTGATTTCTAAAGTAATGGAAAATACTTTGAATATCTCTAGCGCAAGTGTTCAAATATCTAATTCTGCACAGCAATTGTCTGAAGGTGCAACAAACCAAGCGAGTTCGGTAGAAGAAATTTCTTCTTCAATGGAACAAATGACTGCAAACATTCAACAAAATACAAGTAACTCCAGACAAACGGAGAAAATCGCCTCCAAAGCAGCAATTGATATCAATGAAAGTAAAGAATCTGTAAGCGAAACTGAATCTTCCATGAAATTAATCGCTTCTAAAATTTCAATTATTGGAGAGATTTCTAGACAAACCAACTTGTTAGCATTAAATGCTGCCGTAGAAGCTGCAAGAGCAGGAGAACACGGTCGTGGATTCGCAGTAGTAGCAGCGGAGGTACGTAAACTAGCAGAACGTTCCCAACTTGCTGCAACGGAAATTGATGAGGTTTCAGCAAAAAGTGTACATGTTGCGCAGAAATCCGGACAAATGTTAAATGATGTTGTTCCAAACATTCAAAAAACAGCAGATTTAGTAATGGAAATTACAGCTTCTTCTAATGAACAAAGTTCTGGTTCGGAGCAAATCAATAATGCAATACAAAACTTGAATTTGGTTGTGCAAGAAAATGCAGCAACAGCGGAAGAAATGGCTGCTGGTGCAGAAGAATTGAGTGCGCAAGCAGAAAGTTTACAATCAGCAATAGCATTCTTTAAAATTGAAGGTATGAATCATATGCATTCTAATTCTAAACCAGTGTATAATTCACCTAAAAAGATAAATACAATCACAAAAGCAAAATTAACAGATAATACAACTAGATCCACAACTTCTAATACTGGAGGAATTTCTATTAATTTAGGAGGTCCAGATAGACTAGATAATGATTTTATTGAGTTCTAATTAATTAGATAAAAATTAGGGGGATACTTAAACGTATCCCTCTTTTTCTACTTTCTACTTTTAATTTTATAATGTTAAAAAAATCATTTTTAAAGGTATATTTAAACTTATTCATTTTGGTAAAATTCTTGAAATATGGTAAAAAGTAGTAAAATCCTAATTGTATTTTCATTGATTTCAATTATACTTTTAGGTCTTAGTGAGGTTTTTTTAGTAAATCAAGCATCACATTCGTTGTTGTTTTTTATGTTTTTAGCGATTTCTTTTTTAACAGTGTTAGTTGCAGGTATAACGATGCATCGTACAAGTAAGCGCGAAGCTGTTTCGCTAGAAAAATATATTTCATCCCTTGGGAAAACAACAAATGTATCCCTTGGAAATGATTTAAAATCTATTTTTTCTGGATGTTATCAGGCACTTACGGTGGTGGATCAAGAATTGAAACGGGTAGATGCTTTTGCACATGCAATTATATCAAATACGCAAGATACGTTCGAATTTCAAGCTAATTCTTTAGTCGATACACATTTAAAAACTATTGGAGATACAATTTCCAAAATGCATGGGGAAGCAGCACAATTGAAGCGTGAAATTGAAACGCGTATGAAAATTGTAGATATCATGTGTATTGTTTCGGAAGTAGATTTAAAAGGATACATTACCTATGTAAACGATAAACATTGTGAGGTTTCTCAATATAAGCGAGAAGAATTAATAGGTGCAAATCAAAATATTGTGCGCCATCCAGATATGCCAAAAGAACTCTTTAAAGAACTTTGGTCAACGATTGGAAGAGGAGAAATATTTAGAGGGGTTGTAAAAAACCGGAAGAAAGATGGAACTCCGTATTACGTAGATGGTGTATTTGCACCTGTTTTAGGTGAAAATGGTAAGCCAGTAAAATACATTGGAGTTAGGTATGACAATACAGAACAAACATTTGAAAAACAAGCAGCGGAAGGAGTGGTAAATGCAATTGATAATTCGTATGCGTTTATTGAGTTTGATACGAAAGGTAATATCTTGACTGCAAATGATAATTTCTTACAAGTTTTGGAGTATTCATTATCCGATATTCAAAATAAACACCACCGAATTTTCTGTGAATCAAGTTTTGTAAGTTCTTCTGAATACGCAATGTTCTGGGAAGATCTAGCAAATGGATTGGTGAAGAAAGGTCAATTTGTACGTATCACTAGAAATGGTAAAAAAGTATGGATTCAAGCCGTGTATTCTCCTGTCAAAGATGAAATGGGAAGAATCATTAAAATAGTGAAAATTGCTACGGATATAACGGTTCAAAAAGAAACAGAAATTGCAACCAAACAAGCAGCACATGAAGTAAGTAGAGTGATTGGCGCAATGGCAGAGGGAGATTTAACGCAACGTTATTCGATAGAATCATCCGGTGCATTAAAAGTGATGGGTGAATCCTTGAATGAAACGATTGAAACACTAAATCAATTGATTGGGACAGTGGTAGCAAATGCTGAGAATATTGTTTCTGCAAGTAGTCAAATTGCTGCAGCTGCTACTGAATTGTCTGCAGGTGCAACAAATCAAGCAAGTTCAGTGGAAGAAATTTCTTCTTCGATGGAGGAAATGACTGCGAATATTCAACAAAATTCAAGTAACTCCAAACAAACAGAACGTATTTCTGTGCAAGCAGCAATAGATATTCAGTTGAGCAAAGATTCTGTTGTACAAACAGTTCAATCGATGAAAACGATCGCTTCAAAAATCTCTATCATTGGGGAAATTTCGCGTCAAACAAACCTATTAGCATTAAACGCTGCAGTAGAAGCTGCAAGAGCTGGAGAACATGGAAGAGGATTTGCGGTAGTTGCAGCAGAAGTTAGAAAGTTAGCAGAACGTTCACAAGCAGCAGCTACAGAAATTGATGAGGTTTCTGGAATGAGTGTCGATGTAGCACTAAAATCTGGGGAAATGTTGACGGAAGTTGTTCCTAACATTCAAAAAACATCGGATTTAATTCAAGAAATTACCGCATCTAGTACCGAACAAAGTGCAGGGGCAGATCAAATAAATAATGCGATTCAAAATTTAAATGTTGTAGTACAAGAAAATGCATCTACAGCAGAAGAAATGGCTGCAAGTGCTGAGGAATTAAATAATCAGGCAGAGGTACTAAAAGAAGCTGTTTCCTTTTTTAAAATTGACGGATACGTGCATTTAGACACGCCAAAACCTGCGAAAGTTTCTGAAAATAAAATGGTAAATAAACAAAGTTCGAGTCCTACTAAACCGATTATTTCTCCTACAAAAACACCAAGTAAAGGTGTAAATATTCATCTCGGTACCAAAGATGATATGGACGATGCATTTATTGATTTTTAAATACACAAACTACAAAAAGAATTTTTATAACACAAATATTATATGTCTGATAATCAAATAGCTCCATTAAACGATGCGGATTTCACCAAATTGAGCAATTTTATTTATGTGAATTATGGGATTAAATTACCTCTTTCTAAAAAGATAATGTTGCAATCTCGTTTGGTCTCTCGTTTAAAGATTAATGGTATAAAGTCCTATGCAGATTATACTAAATATGTATTGTCCGGTGAGGCTAGCGAAAGTGAGATTGTTAACATGATTGACTTAGTCTCTACTAATAAAACCGATTTCTACCGAGAGTCGGCACATTTTGATTTTATGAAAGACGTTATTTTACCGGATTTTTTAGCAAGTGAATCTCGTCAACCGATGAAAATTTGGAGTTCTGCTAGTTCTTCTGGTGAAGAAGCATATACGATCGCTATTGTTATGAGTGAGTTTATTGAAAACAATCGAAAAATTGACTTTGAAATTTTAGGTACCGATATTTCTTCACGTATTTTAGAGAAAGCAAAAATGGGTATATACCCTATGGATCGTGTGGATGTAATTCCTTTAACGCAGAAAAAAAAATACCTACTTCGTAGTAAGGACCAAGAAAATCCAATGGTGCGTATTGTACCACAGTTACGCGCTAAAACAAGGTTCCAACGTTTGAACTTAATGGATCCTTCCTATAATGTACCAAAAGATTTCGATATTATTTTTTGTAGAAATGTATTAATTTATTTTGATCGAGAAACACAAGAAAAAGTCATTAATAAACTATGCATGCATTTAAAACCAGGTGGTTATTTTTTCTTAGGACATTCTGAATCAATTTCAGGAATTGATGTTCCATTAAAACCATTAAAACCAACAATGTTTGTGAAAATATAATTTATATCATAATTTTTACAAAATAACTTACCTAATTTTGACCATTATTATATCAAATATAAATACTAATTATGAAGAAGTCACCAATATTATCAGATGAAGAGTTACTGATTGAAATAAAAAGAAGGCTCGATGAAAATGCTGCTAATTTGATTGAGGAACGAAAATTAACTGCAGAATTAAATGCGGTGAATGAAAAGTTACTTGCTTCTGAAAAATTAAAAAGTAATTTCTTATCGAATATTCGCAACGAAATAAACAATCCTATTTCCTCAGTATTGGAATTATCTAAAAATATTTCAGAAGGTGAAATGTCACCTGATATGATGCAGGAATTTGCATC
>CANHRS010000038.1 GCA_947463445.1 Flavobacteriia bacterium
CAAGCCCAGGTGACAACACCCGAGCGTGAAAAAGAAATGGAAGAAGTGCATATTATACTTAAATCCAAAAAACAACGCGGGAAAGAAGTCATGAAAAAAGTGATTGCACAACGCGAATTCTACGAAGATCAACTAAAAAATTATTCGGTAGAAACCTACTGTTTTACTACCTTGGACAAAGAAGTAGATGACACGATCAATAAAATGGAGAAAGAAACCAAACGCATTGATCAAATAGAATGGAATGCTACGAGCTATTATAAAGCCAACAATAACTACAAAGACATATTCCATGGGTATTTAAATTATGCAGAAGACAAACTGTTTGTGATGGGTTCGGAAGGAGGAACAACGAGACCAAACATGATGGGAGATGCATCCATCATGCCAAATTTTTCTATTACATCAAACCCTTTTGTTTTCATCAAAGGATACAAAGAATCCGATATAAACCTCTATGCAAACTTAATTCAAGCGCCTAATATTTGTGAACGACCAATCATTTCTCCTTTACATACAAACGCATTTTTATATTACTCCTTTTACTTGGAAAATGTAACAGTAAATCATTTAAATCAAACAGTATACGAAATACGCATAGACCCAATTTTTGATAATGAAGCACTATTTCAAGGACGTTTATGGATTATTGACAACACATTTACCCTAGAATCCTATGATTTAATTGTAAATAGTAGCGCCTTACCTTTCTTCAAATCCATGCAAATAAAAGGAAATTACGAACTAAAAGATTCGTTTTTATTTCCAACACATCGCGAATTTAATTACCTAACGAATGAAGGCAAACACCTCATATTCGGAAATTCTCGGGTTACTTACACGAACTTCACCAAACAAACGAATGAAAAACCTACTAAATTTTGGGTAGAACCTATTAGCTATGAAGAGAATGCGTTGACACAACAAAAAACATATTGGGATTCCATTCGACCGATACAACTCACCAAAAGGGATAGTCTATTTTTTGCTACGCAAGATAGCATTTACCAAGTACAACATTCAGACACCTTCTTACTCCGAAAAGACAGTATCTATAATGCAGTATCTATCATGGATATACTTTGGTATGGTGTCGGATTTAAAAACACATACAAAGGAAATAGTCTTTGGATAAGCTCTTTAGCTGCACAACTTGTCCCATTAGGAGTTGGAGGATATAGACATCGTTTGTATGTCAAATACAATAAAAAATTTAAAAATGGTAAGGGTATAAGTATTGAACCACTCATGGACTATGGTTTTTCGAATCAGGATTTGAAAGGGGAACTAACACTTGCTTATCTCTACAATCCAAACCGTGCCTCACGGATCCAAGTCAAAGGAGGAGATATATACGATTTCATCAATAGTTACCAAAGTATTGTTGGAACCTGGGGACCGGGTAATCGTGTGCGCAATCAAAAACTGGAACTAACACACCGCATGGAAATTTTAAATGGACTTTACCTAGAAAATTCGTTTTTATATTCAAATAGAAGCTCTATTGCTGGTATCAACTATCCAACATGGGTAGATGGTTTTGGAACATTCGCTAAACCTACCCCATTTGAAGGATATAAAATAAGCTTACTTACAACAGAGTTTGAATACCATCACCAACAAAAATACCTCATCAAAAACAAACGAAAAGTAGTACTTGGTTCCAAATGGCCGACCGTTGCAGCAAAATTTAATGTAGGCGTTCCCTCCCTTTTTGGAGGACAATCCAATTTTGGATTTTTAGAATTTCGAATTGCAGACGAACGTAAATTGAGAACCTTCGGTGATTTCTTTTTCAAACTTAACTTTGGACAATTTTTGTATAAAAACGATTTACGTGTAATCGAGCATAAATATTTTAGGACCTCAGATAATTTCTTCTTTTCCAATCCTACCAACTCCATGCAATCCCTAGATACCAATATGAATACTTCTGTAGGTTACTTGCAATGCAACGCGATTCACCATTTTAATGGCTTCTTTTTGAATAAAATATGGGGAATCAATAAATTAAAATTAGAAGAATCTGTTGGCGGGGGAATACTTACAATCCCAAACACACAATTTTTACAAACAGAAATGTATGTAGGTTTAGAACGAAAATTCAGAATTCGAAAAGACTTAATGAAGTTTGGAATCTACCTCATCAGTACCACTTCCACACACGCACCACATTCCTTTCGTTTCAAAATTGGTATTAATGGATACGACACCTTTCGATCCAAATGGTTATACTAAAAACTCAAGTCAACTACCAACTTGCGTGTGTGTATCTTCCAGACACCATCCTCTTGTACAAACGTATCGTGGTATACTCCAGTCATAATCGTCTTCGTAGATTCAATAGCATCTACCACCAACAAATAACTTTGCGCGTACGCTCCGCCTTCATGTAAATCAACTAAGGTATTCGTTATGAAATGTCTTTTTCCACGTGTAAACTCCACTATTTTAAATAATAACGCTTCAATTTCTTCTTTGCCTTTCGCTTTTCCAATACGCAATTCTAACTTTCCATCTTCGATAAACAAATCACGACATACATCTATGCGTTCAATGTCTAAATGAATAGTATACGAATGAATAACTTCGGTGATTTGAAACTTATCGAAAATAGTTTGCATTGTAAAATGTTTAAATAAGAATGTGCTAAGTCAGTCTGAGCGAAGTCGAAGACTACTTACTAATCAGCTCATAAAGCGGATTCAAATTCGGCGAAATAATAATATCTATACGTCTATTTTTCGCTTTATCTAACTCATCTACAGGATGAAATTCACCACGACCAGCAGCCATTAAAATCGTTGGACTAATAGCAGTATTTCCAGTCATGATTTCTACTACCGAAGTCGCACGCAAAACAGACAATTCCCAGTTATTTTTTGGATGACCAGTACGTGTCATTCTATCTGAATCTGTATGACCTTCCACAATGATTTCTAATTCTTTCTCATTTTCTAAAACTTTCGCTAAATCAATCAATGCCGTTTTACCTTCTGGCTCCACCTCCGTACTTCCGGTTTTAAATAATAATTTGGCTTCTAAACTCACGTAAATCTTACCATTTTTATTTACAACTGTCAACCCACGATTTTTATACGACAACAACGCATCTGCTACTTTTTTCTGTAATAGTTTGATAGCATCGTCTTTGCGTTGCATCATCTCCTCCAACTCGTTCACGCGCTTCTCACGATCCGCTAATAAACGTTGTTTTTCTTTCAATTCTTCTTCTAATTCCTTTAAGACATCCTGCTTGCGTTGTAATTCAATACTTTTAGCATCCATTTCTGCCTGCATACTTCCAGCACTTTTCGTAATTGTAGCTCGGTCTTGCTCTATGCGTTTTTGATACGCACTATTTTGTTCTTCCAATTTTCCATATTTGGAACGAAGATCACGCAATAACCCTCCTAAATTTGTAGTGTCTACTTTCAATTGCGTAGCTTCTTTTTGAAGGACTTGCAACATCGCATCTAACTCATTCGATTTGGTTTCAAAATTGATTGCCTTATCTTTCAAAGCATTCAATTCTTCTTCACACAAACGCGCTTTATCTTTTACATCATTGTATTTTTTCATTGGAACACAGCCTACTAATAGTAAGCAAGTGGTAAAAAAGACGATACAGGTGTTTTTCATACTAGTTGGTAGTTTTTTTTCGTGACTAACAAATATCGTAATTTGAAGTATTCCTTACCCTTGATGATGTAATAGTTTTAAACACCAAATTTTTAGCAACTCTAAGATAACAACTTAAAATAAAGGACAAGATAAACGATCGGTAGGTCTCGTTTCACACGCGGAATAATGCAAGGAGAATTCATGTGTCATTAATGCAACCGTATTGATTTTAGAACTAACAAAATCCACCGAATACCCAAATGCAAACTGATCTTTAAAACGTACTTGCATCATGCCAATAAAGGACTCGTTATTTCGTATTCCAAGACCAATTTTAAACGCATCTTTAAAATCTAAAAACGTATTTAAATCAATAGATGTAGGTGAATTAGCAGTAGTTTTAACTAATAAATTAGGTACTAATGTAAACTTTTCATTAACTTTAAAACGAAACCCACTCGACAAATTGTAATGCATTCGATACGAAGACTGTACACCCATACCTGACCATTGCGAACCGGTTAACTGATCCATACTAACTCCGACAAAATAATTTTTACCGTCCCACCAAGCACCCAAAGATGCAATTGGTGTGTAAAAAGTACTACTTTTCTGTGTCGCCGGATCCGCTTGATAACTTGTTATATTCTTATTCGAAAAGGTCATCTGTTTTGCACCTACATTTACACCAAACGAAATACGTGTCTCTTGGGTAAAATTAAAATGTACTGCATACGTAAACGATAATCCATTAGCTGTAAAAGGCCCAATATCGTCTCGCTCAAACTTAACACCAAAACCTTGTCTTGGACTAAACATCTGGGTGCGTTTTGTCTTTATGGGTGCAGTAAACGTTATAACATTACTAATAGGTGCGCCAGAAAAACCTACCCATTGTAAACGACTCATTGATTTTATTTTAGCACAATTTTGGATGCCAGCTATTGCAGGATTATAGGAAACATGATTCCACATCCATTGCGAATATTGTGTTTGTTGTTGTGCAGATATACACGTTACAACCAACATAAAAGCGATATGCAAACACAACTTTTTCATCGGACCACTGTTACTGTCCCCTGAATTAGAGCATTATGCTTCGAATCACGTAAATGGATAATGTAAAAATAAACACCTTCGTCCACAACAGAACCATTATATGTACCATCCCAAGATTTTTTAAACGAATATCCCGTTGTTTCAAATACTGGTTGTCCCCATCGGGAATAAATTTTTACTTCACAATTAGGATAATCTTCTAAAGATGGAATTAACCAAGTATCGTTAATGCCATCCCCATTTGGACTAAAACTAGTGACAGCTTCCAAATTAGTTCGCAATACTTTGACACGAACTTCATCGTATAATGTACATCCTTGAAAACTTGAAATAAGGGTATACGTAGTAGTAGTAGCTGGACTAACCAATGGCTTTAAAGTAGTTAAGTCCCCAAACGTTGAATTCCAATAAAAAGAAGTGCCCTGCGTAAGCCCTTGTAATACAACAGATTCCCCTTCATGTATCGTTGTATCTTTACCGGCATCGACAACAAAATCAATAACCTTAAATGGGGAAGATTTTGCATTAATTTCCACCCTACATCTAGTAAAACAAGAATTCGAAACACGGACGATATCTCCTTCTTTCAAACGATTTGTTTCGTAAAAAGCAGAATCCGTTTTCGCCACTAATGTATCGTTGATGTACCAACTATATTTCGTTGAATCAGTACAATGGATCAACTGACAATCTAAGCGTATCGTTTCCTTTGTACACAAAGTTTGTTTTGGAGAAAAAATGGAAATCTCCGGCTTTTCACGTGCTACTCCAGTACCAATAATATGTACGCGCATCTGGGCTTCTGCAGGTATAGAAGCTCCTGCTGTTACTCCTCCCGACAAAACAACAAAATACGTTGTATTTGCTGGTAAATTTACCTCTGATATAGTTAAATCGGATGTCCCATTCAACACACAATTCCCAAGTAAAGTGTAGGTTGTAGGATCACATGGTAATACTGCTTTAAACAATGCCGCATGTAAAACACTTGCTTGATTTGGATTTGTTTTATAGGATATATCCCCTACGTTAATTTGTACTGCACCACCCAAAGCATTTGTAGTAAAGGTTAACCATATACTATTTTTAGGCTGAAAACATGCAAACGAAGAAATATCATCTTCACAGTTGGTACATTTGGTACTAGTTGCCGCATAATTGTTCACGGTTATAGTATCATTTGGACAAATAGTAAGCGCTGCGCTACAATTATCATACTTCTCTTGTGAAAAAACAAAAGAAGAAATCCAATAAAAAAGAAAAAACACTATACTGGAATTGCGCATACCAAATCATTCGTTATACTCCTATACGTAAGAATTGAAAAAATGTTGTACATAAATGTTGGTAAAACGATGAAACTCGTAAACATAGTTATATTACTTGTAAATAATTTATGTATTATTGCGCTTCTAAAAATCATAAAATGAAAAAAATTACTTCTGCTTTTTTCCTACTTGTAGTACTTTCTCTTCAAGCTTTAGGACAACAAAATTCCTTTACGATTCAAAAATTTGTCCTAGATAATGGATTTACCGTTATTCTAAATCCAGACCCACATGCCGTAGGAGTATATGGCGCAGTTGTTATTAAAGCAGGTAGTAAAAATGACCCTGCAGATGCTACCGGAATGGCGCACTATTTAGAACATTTACTGTTTAAAGGCACAACGGAATTAGGTACAACGGATTACGCAAAAGAAAAGCCTTTCTTAGACTCTATCGTTTACTACTACGATTTATTAGGGCAAACGAAAGACGAAGCACAACGAAAAAATATCCAAAAATTAATCAATCGTCAAAGTGTACAAGCTGCTAAATACGCAAATCCAACCGAATTTGATAAATTAATCAAAAGTATTGGAGGTACTGAATTAAATGCATTTACAGCAAATGATATGACTGTATATCACAATGCATTTCCAGCAACACAAATAGATAAATGGTTAGATCTATACGCGCACCGTTTCCAAAACCCTGTTTTCCGTTCTTTTCAATCCGAACTAGAAGTGGTATACGAAGAAAAAAACATGGGTATGGACAATCCTTTTGGTAGTCTAATGGAAGATTTAAACGCAAAAGTATTTGCATCGCATCCATATGGAACACAATCCACCATTGGAACTGTAGAACACTTAAAAAATCCGTCCTTGACGAAAATGTATAAATATTTCAACGATTACTACGTAGCAAACAATATGGCTTTAGTAATCTCTGGAAATTTTGATGCAGCAACAACTTCCGAACTTATCAAAGAAAAATTCTCCAAATTACGCACGGGTGTGGTTCCTACATTTCCAAATTATCCACAAAGTAAATTTGAGAAACCAGAAATCATGGAAGTAAAACGTACGCCGATTAAATTTGGTTTATTAGCTTATAAAACCTTTGCTTCCAGACATAAAGACCAAATTCCTATGGAAATATGTATGCGTTTATTAAATAATGCTTCTGAAACAGGTAGCTTAAATAAATTACAATTAAACGGTAATCTTTTATTCTCTGCAGCAATTAATTTAAACTACAACGACGATGGTGCAGCTGCAATCATGTTTGGACCTAAAATTATTGGCCAAAGTTTTGAAGAAGCAGAAAAGTTGATTTATGCAGAAATTGAAAAGTTGCAAAAAGGGGAATTTTCAGATACAAATATTCGTATTATTCAACAAGAAATTGCGCGTGAACGTAAACAAGAATTGGAAAATGAAAACAGCAAATGTATGACACTTGTCTCTTTATTTAGTGAAGGTTCAACGTGGGAAGAATACTTAGCACAAATCAATCAAATTAACCAAATAAGTAAGGAGGATATCATGCGTGTTGCGAAAACCTATTTTATCGACAATCACTTTACGCTGCGTTCCTCCATGGGTTTCCCAGAAAAAACAACCCTGGAAAAACCTGGATTTGAACCTGTAGTAACAGACCAAAAGATAGAATCTGCCTATTGTAAAAACTTTTTAACGCAAGTAAAAGAGTTTGGAACACCTAAAATACTAGACTACAACAAAGATGCAACCTACAGTAAACTTTTCGGAAATAGTGATTTTTACTTAACACCTAATCCGTACAATGACATATTTACCTTAAAATTAGTTCGTGCTGTTGGATCAGACTCTATTACAAACTTAGATGCTATTCCATATTTATTTAATAATTTTTACACCAAAGAATTATCCAGAGATGCACTAAAACAAAAATTTGCTCTCCTAGGCATATCCTACAGCGCATATGTATCTGACAAACGTTTTACCATAGAGTTTTCTGGTTTGGAAAATAATTTAAAGGAAGCTTTACCGCTAATAAAATCGTTGGTGTATGAACCACAATTAGATGAGAAATCGTTGAAAACAATGCTGGATGGGGAAAAAGCAAACCGTGACTCAGAATTGAAACAGCCAGATTTAATGGGACGTATATTACTAGATTATGCAGTATATGGAAAACAGTCAAGTTACCTTTCACGTGTTCCTTTGAAAAAATTAAAAACAATTACTCCTGCGGATTTACTAGCTATCTACCATCAAATAGAAGGATATAAAACTACATGGCATTTTATCGGTAACATTCCTGAAAATGAAATAAAAAACCAACTTGAAACTGTTTTCCCAGCAGATAAAGGAACGAAAAGCATAGCACATATAGACAAACCAACGCTACCTATCACCAAAAACAAGGTATACCTTGTAAACGATAAAAAAGCAGTACAAGGACAAGTATTTTTCTTTTTAAATGCCGCAAACTATTCAGGATTAAACCAAGATTACGTAAACGCAGAAGCATTCAATGCATACATGAGTGATGGATTCTCTGGTATTTTAATGCAAGAAATTCGTGAATACCGTTCTTTAGCATATTCTACTGGAGGAATGCTTTTAACACCAAATGTAAAAAACACTCCGAGCTGGTACTACGCATTTGTTGGTTGTCAAATGGATAAAACAAACGATGCAACAGCAGTTTTAGATAGTATCTTACGTTTTATGCCAAAAAAACCGGAACGTATTAACATGATAAAATCTGGATTAATCAATTCGATGTCGTCTAATTATCCAAACTTTAGATCCATTTCAAGCGCTATTGCCTATGGAAGAGATTTAGGGTACACACATTCACCAGCATTAGATCGTTATCCACTATACAAATCACTTAATTTCGATAATATCGTTGATTTCTATAACACTAACCTTGTAAACCGTCCACGTATCATTACCATCTATGGTAACTTGAAACTTGTCGATAAAAAGAAATTAGCACAATACGGAGAAATTGAAGTGGTAAAACCAAATCAAATTAGAATCGATTAATTATTTTTCTTCCTCCCTTGAGGGAGGATTGAGGAGGGTGACAACTTAATCACCTCCCTTAATCCCTCCTCAAAGAGGGAAACTTTAAGTCTCATGCTACTCCTCCTCAAACATCTTTACCTACAAAAAATCCGATCTTTTTTCTGGAAAAAATCCATCGTAGCTTCGATCTTTTTTTTCCTTAATTTCGTTATATTTTTTGGTTATTTTCGGTTTTTTTGGCGTAATGGCTGATAAAATCATGGTTGATTTGTATCCAAACAACGCTGTATTAGAAATGTTTACACGTTTCGTATTTAGTTATTATTTGGTAGATTTTGTTTTGCGATTCAAGTTTCAAACCATCTCGTTACTAGATATGCAACATTACTTATCCCTCCCTTTTTCGAAAAAAAAACTTTTCAACTTTCCCGTAATTTCAAGCATATTCAGTTTTTTCAATGTGCTTGCATTTTTACTTTTACTGCCTTTTTTCTTCGTTCATGTCATTCAGGAATATGCAGTAGTTGAAAGTATCGTATGGTTTTGCTACATCTATGGCGGAATAATGACGGTGAATTTTTTGAGCCTTGGTGTAAAATTCATTTTTAACAAAAAAGCTCTGCTTGCAATTCTGCTATTTACTGCTGTTCTTGTGCTTCTAACATTAGAAAATCGTGGTATCATAGCATTATCTAAAGGATATTTTTGGCTAATAAATACTGCCATGCATCATCCGTGGATGGTGGTATTTCCTATCTTGCTTGTGTTTGTTTCTTACCGGTTTACCTACCAATTACTGCTAAAAAATCGTTACAACGAAGCGTTAAGTTCCAAAAAAACTACTTCCAACAAAATCATCACCTTTCAATTCCTTGAAAAATATGGGAATCTAGGTCATTTGATTATGCTGGAACTAAAGTTTATTCTGCGCAACAAAAAAACACGAACTATGCTGTTTACAGGAATATTTTTCCTGTTATATGGCTTAATGTTTTATGGCAACGAAATAGTAAATATTTATTCTTTCAAAATAATATTTGTAGGGCTTTTTATGTGTAGTGGTTTTATCACGAACATAGGACAAATCGCCCTTTCTGGCTATAGTTCCCATTTTGATGGACTCATGACCTTAGCATTACCAATAAAAACGTTGTTTCGTGTGAAATATATTATTTATGCCCTAGCAATGATTTTGTCCTACATATTGACCTTACCATACTATTTTCTGGATGCAAAAATTCCGTTTATTAATCTCACATTGTTAGTTTATGGAGTAGGAATTTTTCCATATGTGTTCTTATACGTGGCAAATTTCAAATACCAACCTTTTGACATCACACAAAACAAAAGCTTTGATATGTCTGGGTTTAACGTGCGCAATTTTATTCCTTTAATTCCAGTACTGCTAATTCCTTTTTGTGTACATGGTATTTGCTATTTACTTGGGAATGTACTATTCACCTACTACATTCTCCTAGGACTTGGAATCCTTGGTATTGCAACTAATTCATACTGGCTAGGTGTCATCGAACGAAAATTTAACGAACAAAAACACAAACTGGCGGAAGGATTTAGAAGCAAAGAATAAATGAATGTCCAACGGACAGCATTACTAAATGGACTCAGACATCTACTTTGTTTTGAGTTGACTAAACTTCTTAATGGTAAAAACCTAGAAATAAATAATTTGATCATGATCAACATTCAAGACATCCAAAAACAATACAATAAAATTACGGTGCTAGATGTACCTTCATTGACCATAAATCAAGGAGAAAGTATCGGTTTAGTTGGTAATAATGGCGCAGGAAAATCGACCTTGCTGAGTTTGATTTTAGACATAATTCAAGCAAACACTGGAACGATATATTCCAAAAATGTACCCGTGAATGAAACCGAAGCGTGGAAATTCTACACCGGATCATTTCTGAATGAAAGTTTTTTAATACCGTACTTGACTCCCTATGAATACCTGTCGTTTGTAGCATCACTGCACAAAATTTCAAACGAACAACGCGATGCGTTTTTTGCTGAACATGCTGCATTTTTTTCGATTGAACCAAAAGCAAAAACCTTGATCCGTGAATTGTCCGCAGGAAATAGAAACAAAATTGGAATTTTAGGTGCTTTGTTGCCTAAACCTGAAATACTAATCTTAGATGAACCTTTTTCTTTCTTAGACCCTACTTCCCAATCTTGGTTGAAAACTACACTGAAAAAATTACACCAAGAAGGCATGACGATGTTGATTTCCAGTCACGATTTAGCACACATCACCGAAATCAGCGACCGCATGATTTTATTAGAAAAAGGAAAAGTGATCGAAGACAAACCAAAAACGGAAGAAACCTTAGGTGAATTAGAAACCTACTTCACCGTTAGGGTTAATAACGAAACCATCATTTAGGGTTAATCGCGATTAACCCGATAACGAACTCTTTTTTTAGGGTTATGGCATGCCATAATCCTAAAAAAGGATCGAAAAATCACACCAATTCCTTCAAATACATTTGAACCGTATTCTCCAAACCGAAATACAAAGCATCTGATATCAAGGCATGTCCAATCGATACTTCCGCTAAAAATGGAATGTGTTTTTTGAAATACGCTAAATTTTCTAGACTCAAATCGTGTCCAGCATTCACTTCCATGCCTAGTTCTCTAGCCAATTCAGCCGCTTTGACGTAAGGAGCAATAGCCACTTCTTTGTTAATCGAAAAATGTTCTGCATAAGGACCTGTATATAACTCTATACGATCTACCCCTGTTTTTGCAGCGTATTCAATGTTTTTTAATTCTGTATCCACAAAAATCGAAGTTCGAACACCATGACTTTTAATTTCAACAATAATGTTGCTTAATTCTACCAAATGCTTTTCGGTGTCCCAACCAGCATTAGAAGTCAATACGTGTGGGAGATCAGGAACCAATGTTGCTTGCGCAGGTTTGATTTCAGCAACCATGGCCATAAACCGTTGATCTGGATATCCTTCAATATTCAACTCTGTTTTTACAACTTTTGCCAAATCATACGTATCCTTTGTCGTGATATGACGCTCATCTGGACGTGGATGTATCGTGATTCCATGCGCACCAAAACGTTCACAGTCAGTAGCTGACTGAACAACATTTGGCGTATTTCCTCCGCGCGCGTTACGTATCGTAGCTATTTTATTTATGTTAACGCTTAATTTGGTTTGCATGATCAAAGAATTAATAGATAAAAACAAAGTTAAAATATATTTTATATTGATAAACTTAGATTAATATGAACACGAAACAGCTAGGAAATAAAAAAGGTGGAATAAAAACCATAAAAATTAAAACAAACCACAAATGCTCTCTCCTTTACCCAAATGATAGGTTTGAATTCCTACTTTTTGTGCGCCAAGAATATGTTGTTCAGTATCATCAATAAACAAGGTTCTTGCTGGATCTAAGCCTTGTTCCTTCAACACAAATTCAAAAATTGCAGCATCTGGTTTTCGCATACCAATATCGCTCGAAAAATATACCTTCTCAAAATAAGGATGTAAGGTTTTTTCTGTCGAAACTTGTTGCAAGTGGTGATGCACTTTCTGGATATGGATTTCATTGGTATTACTCAATAAAAATGTGCGTTTTTCATCCTGAAGTCGCTTCAACAAAGCCAAATTCTCCACCGGAAAATCTAAAATCATGGCATTCCAAGCCTCTACCACCTGATTCGCTTGTGTTCCTGTAGGTAAATAATCCAACACTTTATTGATAAAATACTGCACCGAGCACTCGCCTTTTTCAAACATATCAAACAAACCGCTTTGTGCTGCCTGCGAATAAAGGTCATTAAAATTTGTCAAACCCAAAGCTTCAAAAGCCTTTGTTGTTCGTGCATAATCTAAGTTGATTACTACACCGCCTAAATCAAAAATAATAGTGTCAAAATCTGCTAATTTCATGCTATTCTAATTTTATCAAACCCCAATAGAGAATCAAAAAATGAACATCGTGAACTCAATGTTCCTAGATAATACATCCACAAAAACGTCCAAAATTTCTCAATTTCTTAATGGTTAAAACAATAAATGTACACATTCCACAGCAACTCATATAAACATCGTGAACTCAATGTTCCTACATCCACAAAAACGTCCAAAATTTCTCAATTTCTTAATGGTTAAAACAATAAAAATGAACATCGTGAACTCAATGTTCTCCCTTTCCTCCTTCTCCAAAAACGTCCTAAATTTCTAAATTTCTTAATGGTTAAAATAATAAATGTACACATTCCACAGCAACTCATATGAACATCGTGAACTCAATGTTCTCCCTTTCCTCGTTCTCCAAAAACGTCCTAAACTTCTAAATTTCTTAATGGTTAAAACAATAAATGTACACATTCCACAGCAACTCATATGAACATCGTGAACTCAATGTTCCTATATACTACATCCA
Source organism: Flavobacteriia bacterium (assembly GCA_947463445.1). GTDB lineage: Bacteria > Bacteroidota > Bacteroidia > Flavobacteriales_D > Crocinitomicaceae > CANHVK01. The sequence goes on from CANHRS010000038.1 coordinate 13,406, forward strand.
CAAAAACGTCCAAAACTTCTAAATTTCTTAATGGTTAAAATAATAAATGTACAAATTCCACAGCAACTCATATAAACATCGTGAACTCAATGTTCCTACATACTACATCCACAAAAACGTCCAAAATTTCTCAATTTCTTAATGGTTAAAACAATAAATGTACACATTCTGCACCTATACAGTTCACATACACTACCCAGAATTACAAAAATATTTCTCGTTAATATTTGTTTAAGACACGAACTTCGTTTTTTCTTACATTAAATTTTCCTAACTTCGCGACAATGAGTGAATCTGCAGAAAAATACAGCCGCAAAGGACTTCGTACTAGTTACGTTTCTACTGTAATTGGTATTTCCTTAGTGCTGTTTATGATTGGTTTAGTACTAGGAGGTATGTTAGGACTAAAATCTATCCAAACACAAGCGAAAGAAAACCTTCAAGGGGATTTGTTTTTTAAACCGGAACAAACAAATGCCGATATCAAACAAATTGAACTTGAAATAAATACGTGGCCTGAATTTAAAGAAGTAACATTTATTTCTCCAGATCGTGCAATGAACGAATTCAGTGGATCTACCAATAACACAAAAGAAATACTTTCCATTTTTGAAAAGTCAAATCCGCTTCCACCAACAATAAGTTACAGACCAAAAGAAACGTATGCTAACAAAAAAGGCATGTTATACATCAAACACAAATTACTGAAAACGTACAAAAACCAAATTGATGAAGTGAATTATGACGAAGCAAGCGTAGAACAAGTAAACCTTGGATTCAAACAATTTGTTTTCTTATTCCTTATTGTTGCTGCACTGCTTATTGTAGTTGCTGTAGCAATGATTAACAATACAATTCGCTTAGCTTTGTACTCCAAACGTTTCACCATAAAAACAATGCAGTTGGTTGGTGCAACCTCCGGATTTATTCGTAAACCTTTTTTAACACAAGCGATACTACAAGGAATTGTTTCTGCATTAATTGGTATGGCATTATTGGTTTCACTATTTTATACAATTAATAATTTAATCGATTCTGTTGAAATCGCATTCAACCTACAAACACTATTAGTACTATTTATTGCGATGGTATTGATTGGAATAATTATTACACTCGTTTCTACTTGGTTTGCATTAAACAAGTATTTACGCATGAAATTAGATGACTTATATTAATTAAACTAGATAACCATGGACAAAGCAAATCACCGATTCGCATTTCAAGATTTAAACTATAAATTATTAATCATTGGATTAGTAATCAACATCATCGGATTTATTTTAATGATTGGAGGTGGGTCTGCGGATCCAACAAAATTTGATGCTAACGCACTATTTTCACCTGTACGTTTGACGGTTTCACCAATTTTAATCATTGCTGGGTACATCATCATGATTTATGCAATCATGAAAAAACCAAAGAAAACAGATAGCAACGAATCTCCAACAAAATAAGATGGATTTTCTTCAAGCGATCGTTCTTGCAATAATAGAAGGACTAACAGAATTTCTACCTGTTTCATCTACCGCACACATGATTTTTACCAGCACCTTTTTTGGTATTGAAAAAGATGTATTCGTAAAAATGTTTCAAGTTTCCATTCAATTCGGAGCAATTTTAGCTGTAGTAGCTCTCTATTGGAAAAAATTCTTTGACTTTACAAACTTCAAATTTTACGTTAAAATCGGTTTAGCAGTAATCCCTGCATTAGTATTAGGTAAACTATTTGATGACAAAATTGAAGCAGTATTGGAAAAACCGCTTCCTATTGCAATCACATTAATTGTTGGAGGTATTATCTTATTATTCATCCATCGTTTATTTAAAAATACACGCATCGACGAAGAACAAAATGTAAGCAATAAAAGTGCTATCACCATCGGTTTTTGGCAATGTTTAGCGATGATGCCAGGTACTAGTCGTTCTGCAGCTTCCATCATTGGAGGTATGCAACAAGGTTTAACCATGCGCATGGCAGCAGAATTCAGTTTCTTTTTAGCTGTTCCAACTATGCTTGCTGTAACTAGTTATTCTATTTTCTTAAAAGATTGGGATGTACCAGTAGCTGTTGGACAAATCGTTGAAATGAAAGGATACCAAATGTTACTAGAGAAAAACTACTTAATATTATTCATTATTGGAAATATCGTTGCGTTTGTAGTTGCCATTCTTGCCATCAAATTCTTCATCGGAATCTTAAAAAAATATGGGTTCAAAATGTGGGGATGGTACCGTATCGTACTTGGTATTACGTTTATTATTTTTGAAATGTTTTTCAATAAATAGTTGCTGCATTTTCAAATTCACTCATTTTCAAATTTTCAAATTAATGCAATTCGATTTCCAAGCTGGAGAAACTTTATTGGTAGACAAACCACTTAACTGGACCTCTTTTGATGTTGTCAACAAATTACGTTGGAACCTTAAACAAAAACTAGGAATCAAAAAATTTAAAGTGGGACATGCAGGAACATTGGATCCTTTAGCTTCGGGATTATTAATTATTTGTACCGGAAAAAACACCAAAAAAATTGATCAGTTTGTATTGGAAGACAAAACGTATACTGGTACAATTTTACTCGGTAAAACAACCCCTTCCTACGATTTAGAAACCGAATTTAACCAAGAATTTCCAATCGATCATATTACACCTGAACTATTGGAAGAAGTGCGCACTTCATTTTTAGGCGAACAAGACCAAGTACCACCGATATTTTCTGCCAAACAAGTAGATGGAAAACGTGCGTACGACCTAGCAAGAGCGGGGAAAGAAGTAGTACTTAAGGCCAATAAGATTACCATTTCTAGCTTCGAAATAGACACTAACCGTTTTCCAGAAATAGATTTCAAAATTATATGTACTAAAGGCACATATATTCGCTCTATCGCTAACGACTTTGGGGAAAAATTAAAATCAGGAGGATCTTTAATCGCATTACGAAGAACTGCATCCGGAAGTTTTCTAATCGAAAATTCGAAATCTGTAGACGACTGGATCACCACCATTCATAATACATAAACAAAAACGCATACTTTGAAAAAGATTTGTTTAATAGAAGATGAAGAAAGTCTATCAGACTTAATCAAAATGAATCTAGAACTAGAAGGTTATTCGGTGGATACAATTGTACATGGTACCGAAGCGTTCTTACGTGCTTTTGAAATGGAAAGTTTTGATTTAGTGATTTTAGATGTCATGCTTCCAGAAGTTAGTGGACTCACCATTTGTAAAGAAATTCGAAAATACAGCCGTGTACCTATTCTGTTTTTATCTGCGAAAGGAACTACACAAGACCGCATCGCAGGATTAAAATTAGGCGCAAATGATTATCTCCCCAAACCTTTTGATCTAGAAGAATTATTGCTGCGTGTTCAAATTTTAGTAGAAGGAATCGAAGAGGTAACTGCAGTTATCGATAAAATCACCATAGGAGACTTTTCTGTGGATTTTACCAGTTATTTAGTACATAATCTTCATACTGATGAAAAACACGATTTAAGCAAACGAGAAATCGATCTATTGAAACTATTTAATTCCAAACAAGGACTCGTAATTTCCAGAGATGAAATTCTCGACACCCTTTGGGGAAATGACCAATTTCCAACTTCGAGAACAATTGATAACTACATCCTTAACTTCCGTAAAATTTTTGAAGCTGACCCAAAAACACCGAAATACTTTCACAGTATACGAGGGGTTGGATATAAATTTGTAAAGGAGTAAAAAAAGGCCACTCTTTCGAGCGGCCTACTATATACTAATAACTTCTTTCGATTACATTTTAGATAAATCTGGCATGTCGCGTGCGAAAGCAGGAATACCTGTAACATCCATACCTGTAATTAACAAGTGAATATCGTGTGTTCCTTCATACGTTACAACCGACTCTAAATTCGCCATGTGACGCATCATCGAGTATTCAGAAGTAATACCCATACCACCGTGAATTTGTCTTGCTTCACGTGCGATATTGATAGCAATTTCACAGTTGTTACGTTTTGCCATCGAAATTTGTGCAGAGGTAGCTCTACCTTCATTGCGTAATTGACCTAAACGGAAGGTTAATAATTGAGCTTTTGTAATTTCTGTAATCATTTCCGCCAATTTCTTTTGTTGTAATTGGAAGGATCCGATTGGAACACCAAATTGTGTTCTTTCTTTACAATATCTTAAAGCTTGATCATAACAATCCATAGCAGCACCTAAAGCACCCCAAGCAATTCCAAAACGTGCAGAATCTAAACATCCAAGTGGAGCACCTAAACCTGTTTTGTTTGGTAAAATATTTGCTTTTGGAACTTTCACGTCTACAAAGATCAACTCTCCAGTAGCGGAAGCACGTAAAGAAAGTTTACCATGCATTTCAGGTGTAGAAAAACCTTCCATACCACGTTCCACGATCAATCCATGAATTCTTCCTGTTTCATCTTTTGCCCAAACTACTGCGATATCTGCAAATGGTGCATTTGAAATCCACATTTTAGCACCATTCAAAATTACGTGATCACCAGCGTCTTTAAAGTTAGTAATCATTCCACCAGGATTCGATCCGTGGTCTGGTTCTGTTAAACCAAAACAACCCATCATCTCACCTGTTGCTAATTTCGGAAGGTATTTCAAGCGTTGTTCTTCATTACCATATTTCCAAATTGGATACATAACTAATGAACTTTGAACAGATGCTGTCGAACGAAGTCCGGAATCACATCTTTCCAACTCTTGCATAATCAATCCATAGGAAATTTGATCCAAACCTGGACCACCATATTCTTCTGGAATATATGGACCAAAAGCACCAATTTCTCCTAATCCACGTAATAAATGCATCGGAAAAGTAGCATTTTCATAGTGCTCATCAATGATTGGAGAAACTTCTTTTTTCACCCAAGCACGCGCAGCGTCACGAACTAACAATTGTTCTTCCGTGTACAAATCATCCAAATTAAAATAATCTGGGTGCGAATATAAATCTGTCTTCATAAGTTATGTAAAATGATTCTACGAACAAAATTACTATTATAATAGAATATAAACTAATAAAGATGGAGTCGATTCTACAGATTTTTAAAAGAAAATAGTTCGGATAGTTGCAAAACAATAATGCTAAGAATACACCCAACAAAAAATGCAGGATTCAAATAATACACAAAGAATAAAAAACCCATTTTTTTTTAGAAACTCCTAAAAACAAAACACTAATTTTGTCAAGCAATAAAAGCCTGCTAAATTGATTACTCTCGCATTTGGAATTATTAATAACGCTCAAGAGATTGTAGTACCAAAACTACTTTCACCAAAAGTGAATTCCATGTATGGTACAATTACCCTTTTCCTTTCTATTGGGATATTACTTATCACGTTTGCTCGAATGAGTTCTAGCTATTTCCTAGTTTCAATCGCTAGAAGTATCTACAAAAATCGCTCCATAGAAAAAATTACGCAAGAAGAAATGCCATTAACTGCACTTTCCTCTTTCTGTTTAATTGTCAACTTTTTAATTTGTGCAAGCTGCCTATTATACCTTACTGTCGATTTTTTTCATGAGACAATAAACACAAGCACCTTATTAGCAATTGTTTACACTCCAATGCTGTTTTTATTTGGTCCATTTATATTCTTAAATTTAGTGGAATATATAACGGGCGAAAAAGGAATTACAAAAGCCATTAAATTAACTAATTGGGCAATTTGTAAATTCTTAGGTATACTGTTCTCAATCCTCGTATTAATATGGGTGTTTAACGACCAAAATGCATTTTTATTTGCATATGTATTGTGGATAATTCTCTGTATTTGCTACATATATAGAATATTTAGAGGAATTATCTTTGCATTTTCTAAGGGCATATCGTGGTATTATATTATTTTGTACTTTTGTATGTTTGAAATTATACCTATGTATCCTATTTGGATGCTAGTAGAAGGTAAATTATAAAATAGATTAACTTAATAATTAGCATTTTGAGCATCAAAACAATTTTGGTTTCTCAACCTAAACCTGAAGGAGAGAAGTCTCCTTATTTTGATTTAGCTGATAAATACAAGCTGAAGATAGATTTTCGTCCATTTATCAAAGTGGAAGGGGTGAGTGCACAAGAATTTCGTTCACAAAGAATTGATTTTAATGAACATACAGCGGTAATAATGACCTCTAAAAATGCCATTGATCACTTTTTTAGAATTGCGCAAGAAACGCGATATACAGTTCCAGACGCTTTGAAATATTTCTGTATCTCAGAAGCAGTTGCGTTATACCTTCAAAAATATGTTACCTACCGTAAACGTAAAATTTTCTTTGGGAAACAATCTATTGAAGATTTAATGGACAGCATGAAAAAACACAAAGGTGAGAAATATTTATTGCCTTGTACAGATATTCTTCGAGATAAAATTCCAGAAACTTTAGAAGAACACAATATTAATTTCACCAAAGCAATGTTGTATAGAACTGTTGCTTCTGATTTAAGTGATTTAGGAGATGTGTATTATGACATGTTAGTGTTCTTTAGTCCTGGTGGAATTGAATCTTTATTCAAAAACTTCCCTGATTTTAAACAAAACAATACATTAATCGCTGCTTTTGGTCCTACTACCGCAAATGCTGTAATTAAAAATAATCTTCGTTTAGATGTTCATGCACCGCAGCCAAACGCACCAAGTATGACAGCAGCTATCGAAAATTTTGTGAAAGAATCCCTAAAGAAAAAATAAACGATTTGTAAAAAGTGCTCTCCGAAGCACTTTTTTTTGGATAAAATATACGCTATATGGCTAAAAAAGGACCAACGCAACAAGCAAAGTTTTCCTCTCCAGATAAATCACGTAAATACGTGCAAATGTTTTGGATTCTTGGAACTTTTCCTATCACACTTATTATTTCTTTATTGATTTTTCAATCATTTACAGACCTACCTTCTATTGAAGATTTGAAAGATCCGCAACTTTCTGCATCCGTTGTATATGCAAACGATGGACAAACTGAATTAGGACGTTACTGGAAAGTAAATCGGGTAGTAGCACACTACGATTCTATCTCCCCTTTTATAACAGATGCCTTAATTTCTACAGAAGATGAACGTTTTTTCGATCACTCTGGTATTGACTTTAAAGCATTAGCGCGCGCTATAGCAAATGCTGGTAGTGCAGGTGGTGCATCAACAATTACACAACAATTAGCAAAACAATTATTTACACTAAAACAACGACAAGATCGAGCTAATGGTGAAGAAGAGTCAAAACCATGGTTCGGAAGTATTGGGAGAAAAGTAAATCGTTTAGTAGAAAAAGTACGCGAAAATATTATTTCTACTCGTATTGAAGAAACGTTTACGAAAGAGGAAATAATCACCATGTATCTAAATCAATTTGACTTCTTGTATAACGCAGTGGGGATCGCAAATGCGTGTAAAATCTACTATAACAAAACTCCTCAAACGGTAACAAAACAAGAAGCAGCAATGTTAGTTGGGATGTGTAAAAATCCAACACTTTTTAATCCATATACTTTTACACAAAAAAATTACCGTGGGATTATAGCTAACAACAAAGGGATTTCACCAAATGAAGTTCCAACTAGCGAAGTAGCTGCTGCACGTGAAAAAGATAGTATTCGTGCTTGGGAACGCAGAAATCAAGTGTTATTTCAATGGTTAAAAAACAGCAATAAAGGAAACGATGGGTTGCGTGTAAAATTAACACAAGCTGAATATGATCAATTAAAAACAAAATCAATACGCTCTAACTTCCAACAACTGAATTTTAAAAAAGGACGCGCTACCTATTTCCGTGAGGCTGTACGTAAAGAAGTTGTAGATTTATTAGATGAAAAAGATGAAAATGGAGATTATATAATTTACAAACGTAATTTAGATGACCCTGAAGACAAAAGTCGTCCTTACAACATCTATGAAGATGGGTTGCGAATCTATACTACGGTTGATTACCGTATGCAAGTATATGCAGAAGAAGCAGTAAAAAGACACTTAAGTCAAACGCTACAACCTCAATTTGATCAAAACAATCGTGGTTTAAGAAATTACCCTTTCTCGAATGACATCAAAGATGAGGAGTATAAAAACATCATGAATACTGCAATTAGACGTTCAGATCGTTACTACAATATGGCAAATGCTGGCTATACAGAAGAACAAATTCTTGAAAAATTTAAAGAAAAAATTCCTATCAAAGTATTTACATGGGATGGTGAAGAAGAACGATTGATGTCTCCGTATGACTCCATCAAATATTACAAAGGAATGCTGCAAGCTGGTTTATTATCCATTGAACCAGGTACAGGATTCGTAAAAGCATGGGTTGGTGGAACAGATATTGACCACTTTGCATATGACCACGTTAGACAAGGAACACGACAAGTTGGTTCTACCATGAAACCATTTGTATATGCTACCGCGATGTCTATGGGCGTAATTAAACCATGTACAAAAGTAGAAAACGTAAGACATTGTATTAAACTATACCATGATGACGGAACTTACTTCAAAACTTGGTGTCCGGGAGGTAGCGGAGGTGAAGGAGGAACTGTTTCCATCAAAAAAGGACTAGCTAACTCGTTAAACAACATTGCTGCATGGACTATCAATCACATGGGTAATAACGGACCAAAAATATTAGGAAATGTCTTGGAGTTAATGGATATTAAATTGGCTAAAAGAGACTTAACCCCTTCCATGGCATTAGGATCTGTAGACATGTCCTTGTATCAACTAGTTGCTGCACAAGCAATGTTTGTAAACCACGGATTATTCAATAAACCAACTACGATTCTTCGTATAGAAGATCGTTATGGTAATGAAATTTACACCAACAAATTTGTTACTCGTGAGGTATTCAACGAAACATATGCCTACTCCATCATCGATATGATGAAAGAAGTATGTCGTTCAGGAACTGCTTCTAGCATTCGAAGCGGACAAGCATGGGCAAATATACCTTACCCAACTGCAGGTAAAACAGGTACAACACAAAGTAACTCGGACGGTTGGTTTATTGGTTTAACTCCAGATTTAGCAACAGGTGTATGGGTAGGAGCTGAAGATCGTGGCGTTCGATTTAGATCCACCAATCAAGGACAAGGTGCTCGAACTGCACTTCCAATTTATGGTTACTTCATGAATAAAGTGTACAAAGATCCTAAACTAAAAGTGTCTAAAGATGATTTTGAAAAACCAGATGATTTTGATGAATCTAAAGTAGATTGTAATGAAAATTACAGCATGGTCACACGGGAAGAAGAAGGAGATGGAAGTGACGAAGAAACAAGCGAAGAAGAAACAAGCGAAGAAGTAGATCCAGAATTAGTATTACCATAAGAAATTTATATAAATCAATAGTATGAATAAAGTAGTTAGTAATGTTTCAGAAGCCGTAAAAGGAATCGAAGACAATATGACCTTAATGGTTGGTGGATTCGGTTTATGTGGTATTCCTGAAAATTCAATCGCCGAATTAGTAAAATTAGGTGTGAAAAATCTTACGTGTATTTCCAATAATGCAGGTGTAGATAATTTTGGTCTTGGATTGTTATTACAACAAAAACAAGTAAAAAAAATGATCAGTTCCTACGTTGGTGAAAACGATGAATTTGAACGTCAAATGCTTTCTGGAGAATTAGAAGTTGACTTAATTCCACAAGGTTCTTTAGCGGAAAGATGCCGTGCTGGTGGCGCTGGTATCCCTGCATTCTTTACTCCTGCTGGTTATGGAACAGAAGTGGCCGAAGGCAAAGAAGTACGTGTTTTTAATGGTAAACCTCACATTTTAGAATCTGCATTAACCGCTGACTTTGCAATTGTGAAAGCATGGAAAGGCGATACGGAAGGTAACTTAGTGTTCAAAGCTACCGCACGTAATTTTAACCCTATGATGGCAATGGCTGGAAAAATAACTATTGCTGAAGTGGAAGAATTAGTTCCAGCTGGGGAATTAGATCCAAATCAAATTCACACACCGGGAATTTTTGTACAACGCATTTTCCAAGGAGAGAAATTTGAGAAACGCATTGAACAACGTACCGTTAGAACAAAATAATGTAACAATGTTTTAATGTGTAAATGTAACAATTGATTGAGCGCATGGAAAATGGTCGTCCGAATATAATATTAGATAAAACAATTAAGTTTTCATTAGATATTATTCGGTATTGTGAACTATTAGAAAACGAAAGAAAATACGTAATTGCTAGACAATTATTAAAATCTGGAACTTCAATTGGAGCAAATACATTTGAAGCGCAAAATGCAGAATCAAAAAATGATTTTATTCATAAATTAAAAATTGCTGCAAAAGAAATTGAAGAAACTAAATATTGGTTAATCCTTTGTGAGATGTCGGATAGTTATCCATTTGATGAATCACTAAAAGTTCAAATAAATGAAATTGGACTAATAATTTATAAAATTATTGCAAGCTCCAAGAAAAATTAACTAACCGCTAAATTGGTACATTGGTACATTGGTACATTGAAAAATTAAAAAATTAAGAAATTAAGAAAATGGCTTTAGATAAAGTAGGAATTGCAAAACGTATCGCTCAAGAATTACAAGATGGTTGGTACGTGAATTTAGGGATTGGTATCCCAACATTAGTAGCTAATTATATTCCTTCTGGAATAGAAGTGGAATTCCAATCTGAAAATGGAATTTTAGGAATGGGTCCATTCCCTTTTGAAGGAGAAGAAGACGCTGACTTAA
>CANHRS010000039.1 GCA_947463445.1 Flavobacteriia bacterium
CCGTTATGCATACCGTAAGATCTGCATTCGGGTCATTTTTTTTTATACCTATGCCAAATAAACCTGCGTATTCTTTAAGTGAACAAATAACATTACTAAAATCAAGAGGTATGTTATTCAAAAACGAAATAGATGCAGTAAGTTATTTAAAGAATATTAGTTATTACCGCTTAAAAGGGTATTGGTGGGATTTACAAGTTGATAAAATTAACCATCAATTCGAAAACAATGTTTATTTCGAAGATGTTATCGAAAGGTACAATTTTGATAAAGAATTAAGAATAATTTTGTTCAATGCTATCGAATTAATTGAGATTTCATTGAGAACTAAAATGATATATCATTTATCTCTTGCTTATGGTGGTTTATGGTACAAAAATGAAAAACTATTTGAAAAAGTTCCTCTGAAATTAAAAGATGGTACGCAAACTTCTGTCTACGATTACACCATTTCGGAACTGCGAAAAGAATTCAATCGAAGTCAAGAAATATTTGTACAAGACCATAAAAAAAGATACCCAAATCAAGATGCTGATGCCTGGAAATTGTTAGAAGTAGCATCATTAGGTACTTTGTCAAAATTATTCAAAAATTTAAAACACCAATTACCTGAAAAATCAACTATTTCAAAAGAAATGGGTTTAAATCTTCACTCTGAGTTATCTTCTTGGTTAGAGGCAATCACGTATGTTCGAAACATCATTGCTCATCATTCAAGACTTTGGAGTAAAAATATGGTTAAAACTCCTATTTTCAATATAAAAAATCCAATAGGTATCTGGTTTCAAAATCCGATTACTCCGGTTCAATTAAAAAAACCGTTCATAATTATTTCATGCCTAGTTTATCAATGTAAAATAATTGATAAGAATAATCGAATCCAAAAAGATATGTTAGATTTATTTAGTAGATATCCATCAATTTCAATTTATAAACTAGGATTTTTGAATTACTGGGATAAAGAACCTATTTGGAAGAAAAATGGTAAAACAACCTAAATTTCTTTACTCTTAATTATCTTAAGTTGGTAAAGATAATATGGCCTTCCTCCTTTTCGTCCTTTTACAAAGAAAAACTTATCTGCAAGGGTATATAAAACATTCCCAACGTCGTGCCCTTGCATATACCATTATTTTAAGAAGGCAAAATCAAGGCGATTTTTAACCCAAAAATTCGCTAAAAAAAATCAACTTTTTGGAAAAAACTGTACTCCAAACTGTACTCCAAATTAATTTTTGAAAAAACGAAACGGAAATAAAAAGAAAAACCCCTTGAAAATCAAGGGATTTCTTCGTAGCGGGTACGAGAGTTGAACTCGTGACCTCAGGGTTATGAATCCTGCGCTCTAACCAACTGAGCTAACCCGCCAAATGTGTTGGTTATTTTTAATTTGAGTGCAAATATATCAATATTTTTTTAATTCGTTTATATTACTTTATTTTTTGTAATTTTAACAAATCATTTTTATTGTTTTTTTTTCAATATTAGGTTGATTAACATGATTTAAGCCATTAGTATGAGTGATAAAATAAAATTTGAATTAGAATATTTATTGAAAGTATCTATTAAAGTACTTGAAAATAGTGTATCAACTCCAGCAGGTTTAGCAGAATGGTTTGCAGATGATGTAAATATTAAAGAAGATATTTACACATTTATTTGGGATAAAAGTGAACAAAAAGCGCGCTTGAAATCAAAAAAATCAGGTGCTTATGTCCGATTTAAATGGTTAGAAGACGAAGAAGAAGGAAATGATGTTTTCTTTGAATTCCAGTTCAGCCTAGATCCTTTGACAAAATCATTGGTTTTACGTGTTATAGACTTCTGCGATGAAGACGAATTGAAAGAATCAAAACATCTTTGGGATACGCAAATCCAAGATTTAAAACGTAATTTAGGCGCTTAATTCTAAAAATTCACCCCTTTGAAACGTCTCTATTTATTTAGTATTCGTTCCTTTATTGGTCCGTTTGTAATCACCTTTTGCATCTCGATGTTTATGTTGATTATGCAATTCTTTTGGAAGTATGTAGATGATTTAATGGGTAAAGGTTTGGAATTCACCGTAATTTTGGAACTTATTTTTTATGTATCTGCCACTTTAATCCCATTAGCCCTTCCACTTGCTATCCTACTTTCTTCCATTATGACCTTTGGAAATTTAGCGGAAAACAACGAATTAACCGCTTTAAAGTCATCAGGATTATCGCTTTTTCAAATTATTAAACCTTTATTTTTCGTTATTATATTCATTGCTACCGCAACATTTTATTTCTCCAACTATATCATACCAATTTCAAACCTTAAAATGCGTGCGTTGATTTATGATATTCAAGAAACAAAAATTGCTAAGATTGTTACTCCTGGAACCTACTCAACGGAAATAGATGGTTATGCTATAAAAGTAGAAGAAAATGAAAAAGGTGGCTTTAAAAATATCGTAATTCACGATCACTCTAATCCAAATATCAATAAAACGGTAAAGGCTGCTGAAGGAGATATTTATAACGGTAAAAATGGTGCTGTACTTTATTTGAATTTAAAAAACGGTAACGTTCTCGAAGAATTAGCAATAAACCAAAATGAAAACTTTGAATCAAGAGCACGCGGACGTTATTATCCCGGAAGAAGAATTTCTTTTGAAAGTGCCGTCTATCAAATCGATCTTAGTGGATTTAAATTAAACAGAAGCGATGAAGACCTTTTCAAAAATTCATATGAAATGCTCAATGTTTTTCAAATGAATAAAGCAATTGATTCAATTCGTAAAGAAAATAAATCCATCTTGCAGAATTTCATTTTAACACTTAAAAACGAACACCCTTTTTTTAAAATAAATCCTACCATTCCCTCTACATCCATTTCAGATACCTTTCCAATAACAGCAGTCCATATGCCCGAAGAGGGTTCTTCTGAGTATAAATTGACACTTGAAAATGCCATTGCCAAAACGCGTAAATTAAAGGAGTTACTTGAAGGACAAAAGTCGTTCATAGACTCCTTAAAAACATCTGTAAAACTGTATAAAATTGAATATCATCGTAAATATGCGCTTTCATTTGCAATTATCGTTTTGTTTTTTGTAGGTGCTCCCCTAGGTGCGATAATTAAAAAAGGTGGATTTGGTGCACCTGTGGTTATTGCATGTCTATTATTTATGGTCTATTTTATTTTAACAGAGCTGGGGGAAGGATTAGTTAACACGAATTCGGTATCCCCTATTTTGGGAATGTGGTTGGCAAACTTGGCTTTACTTCCAGTTGCCTATCTTTTGATGCGAAGTGCAGCACGAGACTCTAAAGTTTTCGACACAGAAGCTTGGGTCAAATTTTTTAAACGTAAGAAAAAATGAATATTCTTTACGTTACGAATAAGCCGATTTACCCAATTGTAGATGGCGGTTGTTTTGCAATGGACTCTTTTTTACACTCCCTACTAAGTTTTGCTACAGTTAAAAATATAACCATTGAAACCCATAAACATCCCTTCAACATTGAAAAATTTCCAGAAGAAATAATAACTAAAACAAATCCTATAGGTTGTTTAATTAATACAAAAACAAACCCTCTTTCTTTTATAAAAGCAACACTAAAAAAACAATCTTACAACGCCAATAGATTTTACAGTGAAACATTTCTTAAACAAATCATACAGGAAATTAAACAAAATCAATATGCCTATGTAATTTTTGAAAGTTCATTTTTATTAGTCTATATAGATGCTATTAAAGCCATATTTAAGGGTAAAATTATCTTAAGAGCACCAAATGTAGAATATAAAATTTGGGAAGATTACACCCGATTTTCGACTTCTTTCTTTCAACGGATTATGTATCGACATTTAACTTCTAAACTTAAACATTTTGAATTAGAAGCAATTGCAAAAGTAGATCAAGTATTAGCAATTACAGAAAATGATAAATTGCAATTTCAAACCGATGGTATACAAGTTCCAATAACAGTCATCCCTTTTGGAATTAAAGAAAATACATTAGAAATTTCTGAAATTAATACGAATAAAATTTTCTTCTTAGGTGCTTATAACTGGAAACCAAATTTAGATGCTGCTTTATTTCTAATACACGAAATTTTACCAGAATTAATCAAGTTATATCCGAAATTAGAACTTCATCTTGCAGGAACTTACATGCCAGATTCCTTTGCTACATTTGCTTCCAAACATATTACTATGCATGGTAAAGTAGAATCTTCCAACGATTTCATATTAAATCATGGGATACTTGTTGCGCCCATTTTTTCAGGTTCTGGGGTACGCATTAAAATTGTAGAAGCACTGTCTATGGGGATTCCTGTCATTGCATCCACCATTGCAATGCAAGGGATTGAGCAAGATTCCGCGTTAATTGCAGACACAAAAAGTGAATTTATCAAACAAATTAGTGAACTAATAAACAATGTAGAACTACAAAAAAAGTTACAACAAAAGGCAATAACTACTATTCAACAAAAATTTTCGATGGAAACAATTGCTTTGAACTTAAAAAAAAGTTTGTATGTCGCATAAAAAGAAATTAGTAGTTTGTCTTTCACGTTTCCCTTATCCGCTGGATAAAGGAGATAAATTGCGGGCATTCCATCAAATAAAACACCTTGCAACAAATTATGAGATTTATCTACTATGTACTACCGACAAAACGATTAATTCGGAAAAAATTAAGGTCTTAACTGAGTTTTGTAAAGAGGTACATGTTTTTCAATTAAACCGTTGGAAAATCCTTTGGAATTTATGGATACATATTTTCACAAATAAGCCATTTCAAGTTGCTTATTTCTATCAATTTTCAATACACCAAAAAATTAAAATAGTTTTAGACGAAATTCAACCCGATTTCATTTATAGTCAATTAATTCGTACAAGTGAATATGTTAAAAATTACCATGCATGTTCTAAAACGTTGGATTATATGGATGCTTTTTCAAAAGGTATCGAACGAAGGATGATTTCTAAAAAAGGCATTGTACGCTGGATTTTTAAACAAGAATATCAGCGATTATTGCATTATGAAAGACAAATATTTGAATATTTCGAAAACCATACCATTATCTCTGAGCAAGATCGCTCATTTATAGCGCATCCTAAACAAAAAGAAATTGTTATTGTACCTAATGGGGTAACATACTATAAAGAAGAGGATTATACGGAAGATAAACAAGTTGACTTATTATTTACTGGTAATATGGGGTACCCACCAAACATGGAAGCAGCATTTTTCATCTACCACAAGATACGCCCTCATTTATCCACGCAAACTCGATTTTTAATTGCGGGTGTTAATCCTCCAACCAATCTAAAAAAACTAGCGAGTCAAACATTTCAGGTAAGTGGCTGGGTGGAAGATATGGGAGTATGTTATGCGAAAAGTAAAATTTTTATCGCGCCTATGTTTATTGGGACTGGTTTACAAAATAAATTATTAGAAGCAATGGCAATGGGTATCCCTTGTATTACGACTACTCTTGCCAATAAGGCATTAAATGCAACACCAGATACTGAAATTTTAATTGCAAATTCACCAGAGGAGTTTGTACATCAAATTACCAAATTACAAAACGATTCGGAACTTTATAAACGTATTTCACAACAAGGAAAAAAATATGTCCGCGCACATTTCTCTTGGGAAAAATGCAATGAATTATTAACTAACCTACTTCCGAATTAGCTTATTTACCGACCTTTTCCCTAGGAAAATGTTCAAACTTCCCACGAATAAAATCAATCAATTCAATATCCGACGATGTCTTTAAAAAATCATCACTAATATTCAAAAAAACAATAAAGGCATCAAATTCATCATCTTTTAAATCGATCACTTCGTAGGCTACATAGATTCGTAATAAGTCTTTTAATACTTTACGTTGTTGGTCCACATAGATTAATCCTGCAATTTTCTCGCGTTGCTGTGCCTTCTTTGAAAAGCGTTCGTACAAAGCAGTGATCGGACTCTGTAGTACATTGGCACCAGTTACAGTATGTGTTTCTTTTAAGGCTAAGTTTGCGCGCTCCTCTTTTATTTGTTGTACCGATTTCAAAGGTTTTATAACAACAGTTTGCAGCATTTTCTCTTTACCAATCAGTACCTTATCCAGTTGCATTTGACAATTAGAATCACCTGTAACACGAAATGTGTAAAGTCCATAGGATTTAACCGAAATAGAAATCGTATCATTCAAATTTGCATACACCTGAAAAGTACCATCCGGTTGTCCAAATACACCGCGACCAGAAGTCTTATTAACGACCATTAAATTGTAAAATGGTTGGTATTGCAACGTGTCTTTTACGCTTCCTTTAACATACACTTTGGTACATGTTTGTTGTCCAAAAGCAATAAAAAAGTTAATCAAGAATAAAAAAAATATACAGTATTTCACTTAACTAAATTAACTATTAAATTATCATTTTTCAAACTAAAAAATTGGATTTATTTTTTTATCTTTATGATTAAACAACTTTGTGATGTTAGACTATCGAAAAATAATTACTGTTGAACCTGGAAAAAGAGCAGGTCAAGCTTGTATTAGAAATATGCGAATATCAGTAAGTGATGTATTAGCATGGTTGGCATCCGGGATGAGTTTTCAAGAAATATTGGATGATTTCGATGAACTAACACATGAAGATATAATTGCTGTACTTTCTTATGCTGCCGATAGAGAAAATAAAATTTTTCAAGTTGCATTATGAAATTTCTTTTTGATCAGAATATTTCGTTCAGAATACTCAACTCATTACCCGATTTATTTGAAGGTTCCTCGCATGTGAAAAAGGAAAATTTAGTGAATGCCAATGATTTTCAAATCTGGGAGTTTGCTAAATCCAATGATTATACAATTGTTACGCAAGATTCTGATTTCAATGATTTTAATCTTTTACATGGTTTTCCACCCAAAATTATTTGGATTCGAACTGGTAATGTTAAAACCCTTGCAATTGTAACACTTTTAACAAATCATTTTAGCGATATAGAAAAGTTTTTACTGGACGATAAATATGGTTGTTTTGAAATAGTAAGTGTCTTTAATAAATAATATAAATGAAACGTGTTGTCGTAGGTTTATCAGGGGGTGTAGATTCTAGTGTAAGTGCTTATCTATTAAAAGAACAAGGATATGAAGTAATTGGAATGTTTATGCGTAATTGGCACGATGAAAGTGTTACGCTTTCCGATGAATGTCCTTGGATAGATGATGCTAACGATGCTTTATTAATTGCAAATCAATTAAATATACCTTTTCAAATTATTGACTTAAGCGCTGAATACAAAGACAAAATTGTAGACTATATGTTTGCAGAATACCAAGCTGGTCGTACACCAAATCCAGATGTTCTTTGTAATCGCGAAATTAAATTTGATGTCTTCCTCAAAGCTGCACAAAAATTAGGCGCAGAGTATGTCGCAACTGGACATTATTGCCGAAAAATTGAAAAAGAAGATGGAACTGTAGGTTTACTGACAGGAAAAGATAATAATAAAGACCAATCGTATTTTTTGTGTCAATTAAATCAAAACCAATTAGCAAAAGCCTTGTTTCCAATTGGTGAACTAGAAAAATCGAAAGTACGTGAAATCGCTTCAGAACAAGGACTTATCACTGCGGATAAAAAAGATTCACAAGGATTATGTTTTGTCGGGAAAATTAGTTTACCCATTTTCTTACAGCAAAAACTTGAAGCAAAAAAAGGAAAAGTCATTGAGATTCCAAACAATCTTCCTGCTTTAGTGTCCTACCATGCTATCGAAGCAACTATCGATAATGTAGAGCAATTAGTAGTTCCGTTTCAATTTAACGATTCAGACGGAATTGTTGTAGCGGAACATCAAGGTGCACACTTCTATACCATTGGTCAACGCAAAGGACTACAAATTGGTGGTAGACCAGAACCTTCTTTTGTTGTTCAATTAGATGTCGACAACAACTTAGTTTATAGTGGACAAAACGAAAATCATTTAGCACTTAATCGAAAAGCACTTTATATCAAACCGGAAGATTTTCATTTAGTAAGTCCTAATTTTCAATTGAAGCTAAATATCCCACGTGAAGTGTTACTTAAAATACGTTACCGTCAAGCACTGCAAAAAGGAACTTTAATTAAAAAAGAAACAGGCTATTATGTTCTTTTTGACACACTAATGAAAGGAATAACTCCAGGACAGTTTGCAGCATTCTATTTGGAAGACGAATTGGTCGCATCTGGCGTTATTATGCAGTAAAAAAGGCATACCTTTTGAGTATACCTTTTCGTTGTATTAATTGAAACTTAATTTTCTTTTCTCGCAATTAATTTTGAGAAAAACTGAAGAAAATCGATTGATTCAATGGTTTAGTAGCTGTATGTCCAAAAGTGATTAAATCCATTAATTCTGCTACTTCAATAATACTTAAAGAAGTGTTCTCCCCTTTTTCAAAATGCATTTTTAATTTATGCTCAGCGATGGTTATTGCATTATTAATCATACTATATATTTTTAATTATTTCTCGGTTTTGTTATCTATTACGGCAGGTGTTAATAAATAGTTACAAAATGTTAATAAAAAAATATTTATTTTTTAGATGAACGTAAATAATTTACTGACTTACAACATTATAATGTAAACTTAAAGCGGTAATACTTAAAGCACTTCGAATTTTACTTCAAAACTTATACGTAAATTTGTCCTCAAAAATTTACCTATTATGACTGAAGTATTAAATAATGTGAGTTATGCTATCGGATTAAGTGTAGCATCTAGTTTAAAAGAACAAAATTTAGATCAATTAGATCCAACTGTTTTGTCCAACGCTATTAAAGATGTGTTTGAAAATAAAACGCCAAAGTTTACACCAAACGAAGCGCAAGATATTATTCAAAATTATTTGAAAGAATTAAGCGAAAAACAATTTGCTATAAACAAAGAAGAAGGCGAAACTTTTTTAGCTGCTAACGCTACAAAAACAGGTATCACAACAACAGCTTCTGGTTTACAATATGAAGTAGTTGTTGAAGGAACTGGTAAAACACCAAGTGCAACGGATGTTGTAGAAGTTCATTACCATGGTACACTTATCAACGGAAATGTATTTGACAGTTCTATTGATAGAGGTACTCCTGCAACTTTTGGTGTAAACCAAGTAATTAAAGGTTGGACAGAAGCATTACAATTAATGAAAGAAGGTTCTAAATACCGTTTATATATCCCACAAGATTTAGCATATGGCGCACACCCACACCCAGGTGGACCAATTGAACCATTAATGGCGTTAATTTTTGACGTAGAATTAATCTCAGTTAAATAGATGAAAAAATATATTCTATTATCTGCAGTAGGTTTATTGTTATTTGCTTGTGCTTCTTCAGAGGATAAAGAAGTGGTTAAACTGACTACGTTCAAAGATCGCATCTCCTATGCACTTGGAGCTGATCACGCTAGAGCAATTACAGAATCTGGAGACAAGAACTTTATAAAATATGACCTCGAAAAAATGGTTGTAGGTTTTGAGCAAGGACTTAAAAACAAAGATGCTTTTGATAAAGGTTGTGAAGCTACAATCAAAAAATTATTTGGTAATTCTGGTCGTGCTTTTGATGCAGAACATGCTGTTGCTGGTTCGGAATGTATTGGTAAATTGTCCGGTGTAATTTTTAATTCTAGTTGGACAAAAAATAAAGCCTTAGATAAAATTGACCTAAAACTGGTAATCAAAGGTTTTACGGATGGTCTACATAAATCAGACACCATCATTAAACGCGACGAACAAAGTATGATGATACAAAATTTCATGTTTGATATGTATAAATTAAATGGTGAAAAATTATTGTCTGACGCTAAAAAATTACCAGGTGTAAAAATTCTACCTTCCGGAATTGTAGTACAAACTATCAAAGAAGGAACTGGTACTAATCCAACAAAAGGTGGCGACGTATTAGCACACTATATTTTAATGAACGCTCTTGGAGATACACTTCAAAGTTCTTTTGATATGGTTGAAATTTACAAACAACCTTTAACACCTTTTGGTTTAGCAAACGTTATCCAAGGATGGCAAGAAGGGATACCAACGATGAAAAAAGGTGGTACCTATAAATTATACGTTCCATACCACTTAGCTTATGGTGAACAAGGAATGTTTAATCCTCAATCAAAAAAATACGATATCCAACCATACCAATCTTTGGTGTTTTATATCGAACTTATAAATCATGGTCCAGCTGGAACATTGACAAAATAAACGAACCTAATTTTTAGAAAGGCTTGCTCATAGAGTGAGCCTTTTTTTTGTATATTTAATTAAAATGTTTCTACTTTTAAACCCCTCGAATTCGATGGGTTTAAAATTCCAATTTAGATAGAATAGTTTTACGTGCACACCTCAAAAATGGGTTAAATCTACAAATGCAATCAGTATACTATCTACATCTGAAACATATGGTGTTATATTTGTAGAGAACCATTTTACATTTGCATATAGATGATGCATATCAAAAATATAAACGAATGAAAAAAACATGTATATTTCTTTTTATCCTATCATTTATACAAGTGCATGCACAAAACACTGTATATAGCTGCAATACATCCAAAACCTCCAAGCATAAATTAAAATCAAATAAGCTACCAGTAAATTTCATTCAAGAAACGGAAAAATACGATGTTGTATATTACGACCTCGATTTGACTGCCAATAATATGAATACGAATTTATCAGGAACGGTTAAGATGACTGGAATTGCAAAAGTAGATTTAGATACGGTTGTTTATGAATTGTTTCCATCTTATACGATTAATTCTATTTTATTTAATCAAGATACTGCGAAATATAGCTGGCGTAAAACAGGAATACATTGTAAAGTAAATGTGAAAAAAGGAGAAAAATTTACAATCACTACAAACTATCTAGGAAAAGCCCCAGACCAATCTTCCAATCCATTTGGTGGAAGTGGATATGCGCAAAAAAAATCTCAAGCTTGGAATAAAAATGTAAGCTGGACCCTGAGTGAACCTTTTTCTGCCTATGAATGGTTCCCGTGCAAACAATCTCTAACGGATAAAATCGATAGTGTAAGCTTTAGAATAACTGTACCAGATAGTTGCATGGCTGGGTCAAATGGGATACTTCAAAGCATAACAAAATTACCAAATAATCAAAAGTGTTTTTACTGGAAACACGTGCATCCAATTGATTATTATTTAATCTCATTTTGTGTTGCGGATTATACAGATTACTCGTTGTACGCACATCCGAAAAATGCAGATTCTATTTTAATTCAAAATTATGTTTACCCAAATGCATTGTCAAAATTTAAAAATCAAATAGATAATACTGCTGATTTTATGGATTATTTCTCAGAAATATTTACCCTCTACCCTTTTCACCAAGAGAAATATGGACATTGTATGGCACCCATTAATGGAGGGATGGAACACCAAACAATGACCACCCTAGGGTATTTCGACAACGAATTAGTAGCGCATGAACTCGCGCACCAGTGGTGGGGTAACCATGTGACGTGTGGTTCTTGGTCAGACATCTGGTTAAACGAAGGTTTTGCAACCTATTCCGAATTTTTAATGTTAGAAAAGCTGTATCCAGGAAGTGAAAAATTAAAACTTAATAATATACATAGCTCTGTACTATCGATTTCAAAAGGAAGTACTTGGGTAAAAGATAGTTTAAATGAGAAAAGTATCTTCTCTAGAAAATTGGTGTACGATAAAGGTGCAGCTATTATTCATACTTTAAGATACATTATAAATAACGATAATCAATTTTTTAAAGCCTTACAAAATTTTCAAATTGAATTCAGTAATAGTACTGCAACCGCTAGCGATTTCAAAAAAAGTGTAGAACAAACTACGGGAATTGATTTAACTAACTTTTTCGATCAATGGTATTACGGAGAAGGATACCCTATTTACGCAGCGAAAATCAATCAAAAATCAGATTCTACGAACGAATTGATTGTTTCTCAAAAAACATCTGCACCGCTTATTACACCTGTTTTTACCAATCCAATGGATGTGCGAATTCGTAGACGTAATAATTCCGACACAATTATTCGTGTAACCATAAAATCTAATACTGAAAAAATCGAATTCCCAAGTACATTGGGCTTTATAGAAGTAGCAGAAATAGATCCCAATAATTTCATTGTAAATCAAATTGAACAATTTACAAACCATATAGATACGTTACCGGAAAATATTGTAATCTATCCAAATCCAACACAGGATTATGTAACGATAGAATTGAAAAATCCAGCGAATTCAATAGTAAAAATGATAGATATAAATGGAAAAATTATTGTCCAAAAGTCTTTTTATACAGAAATTCAACTCGATCTAAAAAATCAAAGTAATGGCAATTATTTACTGATGATTGAGAGTAACGGGACTACCTTAAAACACAAAATCACAAAAAATTAATTTTGTAATAATTTAGTTATAAAATTACAGGTATTTCGATGGAAGTATCCTGATTTCGTCCAAAAATGAGCTCTATTTCTAAAGCACTATTATGCTTCACCGTTATATTATTCTAGATTAGTTGAATAAACTGTTTTTCTAATGTAACATTGAAATGAATTTCAGCTTTTAATGCTTTAAATACTTTTAAAATAGTATCAATTGTAGCACTATTTGTACTTTTTTCAAGTTTTGATATTTGAGATTTTTGAACTCCAACTAAGTTTCCTAATTCTTCTTGTGTTAAATTTCTTTCTTGTCGAGCAGTTTTTATCATTCGACCTAAAAGTTCCATGTTAAGTTCATATTCATATAAATCTCTTTCAGCTTCACCGATTTTGCCAATGTATTTATCCTTCATTTCGGTAAGTGATTTTGCTTTAAATTCAGTAGTTGCCATAACTTATTTTTTTAGTTTATTTTCAAAATATTTAATTCTAATTCTTTTTGCTTTGTCGATTTCTTTTTTGGGAACTTTACCTACTTTTTTAATAAACCCATGAGTAGCAAGAACTAATGTTTTCTGTTTATCTGTTTTATCCCAAAAAGCCAATATTCTAATTTGATTACCAAAATATTTTGTTCTAAATTCCCAAATTTCATCTTCCAATTTTTTAAATAGTTCAGGATCATTTGTTTGTTCTGCGATTTCAATATTGTATAAAACTTTTTTAATTGATTTTATGTCTAGTTTTGAAATGAAATCTTCGGCGTCTTTAAGAAATTCAGTTTGAAAATATTGCATTAACTTTTTTAGTCAAATTTATTAATAAGTATCCAAATATAGAAACTTTTGTTTGATTATTATTTTATGTATCTACATCCTAAGGTGTAACCTCATATAGATTTATAAAACACATTATTCTATTTTCATACTATTTTTCGGTTTCATAGATGTGAAATTTAGCTTTGTTAATTAATTCTGAATATTAATTCTAAAATCTAAGCGCAATTTCTTGTTTTTACCCTTAAATTTACATTCAAATATTTTAAAAATGGAAACAAAAGAATTACAAAACATAGCGTCTCAAGTACGAAGAGACATCGTAAGAATGGTAGCTCAGGTTAGTTCAGGTCACCCAGGTGGTTCCTTAGGTTGTGCAGATTTCTTAACCGTTTTGTATTTTGATTCCATGAAACATTCTAGCACACCATTCTCTATAGATGGTAAAGGCGAAGATTTATTTTTCTTATCCAATGGACACATTTCTCCAGTTTGGTACAGTGTATTAGCGCGTGCTGGATACTTCCCTGTTGCTGATTTAGGTACATTTCGTCGTTTAGGGTCTAAGCTTCAAGGACACCCAAGTACCGATAAAAAACTTCCAGGAATTCGTATAGCTTCTGGTTCTTTAGGCCAAGGTTTGTCTGTTGCAATCGGTGCTGCGGAAACCAAAAAATTAAATGGTGACGATTCGTTTGTTTTCACCTTACATGGTGATGGAGAACTGCAAGAAGGCCA
Organism: Flavobacteriia bacterium; assembly: GCA_947463445.1. Taxonomy (GTDB): domain Bacteria; phylum Bacteroidota; class Bacteroidia; order Flavobacteriales_D; family Crocinitomicaceae; genus CANHVK01. Next base: position 13,927 of record CANHRS010000039.1, read on the forward strand.
AATTTGGGAAGCTGCAATCTATGCTGCTGCCAAAAAAGTGGACAAATTGATTGCTACTATCGATTATAATGGTCGACAAATTGATGGTGACGTAAACGATGTCATGGATCTTGGAAATTTAGCTGCTAAATTCGCTGCCTTTGGTTGGATTGTTTACGAAATGGATGGTCATAACATCGATGAAATAAAAGCAACAATAGCGAAAGCAAAAGCTGGATCTGGTCAAGGAAAGCCTTCGGTTATCATAATGAAAACGGAAATGGGTAAAGGTGTTGATTTCATGGAAGGTACACATAAATGGCATGGTTCTGCTCCAAATGCGGAACAACTTGCATCTGCTTTAACGCAATTAGAAGAAACACTAGGAGATTACTAATTGAAAAAGTTACTTTTCATATTTTGTTTTAGTTTTTCCCTTGTTTCTTTTGGACAAGAGAAATTAACCCGTATCCTATTTATCTTGGATGCATCTAACAGTATGAATGCAACTTGGAGTGACAATCAAACACGTATTGAGGCTGCAAAAGAATTACTTGCACAAGCGGTAGACAGCCTTGTTGGAAGTGAAAATTTAGAAATTGCATTGCGAGTTTATGGACACCAATCTCCTATTACTGCTACGTTTCAAGATTGTAATGACACCAAATTAGAAGTTCCTTTTGCAAAAGACAACTATAGTCGGGTAAAGGGAATGATTAAAACAATCAAAGCGAAAGGTACTACGCCAATTGCACGCTCACTAGAAGCAGCTGCAGAGGATTTTCCAGATATGAATTCACGTAATATCATCATTTTAATAACGGATGGATTAGAAGCGTGTGACAATGATCCGTGTGTAATTGCAAAAAAACTGCATGATAAAGGCGTAGTAGTTACCCCTTTTGTAATCGGTTTAGGTTTAGATCTTTCGTATTTAGAACAATTTAAATGTATCGGAAGTTACTCGGAAGCAGAATCCAAAAGTGCATTTAAAAACGCCTTAAAAAGTGTTGTAAACAAAGCATTGGTTAATACAACCGTGGAAGTAGACTTGAAAGACATTACAGGTAAACCATCCGAAACAGATGTTACCATGTTCTTTTATAAGTCCGGTACAAATCAGTTGAAATATACGATGCAACACACCATTAATCGCTATGGGAATCCCGATACATTAATATTAGATCCTTCCATTAAATATGATTTAGTAGTCAACACCTTACCGCGTAAAGAAATAAATGATATTACCATCAAAAAAAATACCCACAACATCATTCCTGTGGATGCACCGCAAGGGTATATTCGTTGTAGGTTAAACAATGCCGCTAAAACATACGATATCGAAAGTCGTGTGATGTTAGAAAATAATCCTACTACCTTAAATGTCCAGGATTTAAATGAATCGGAAAAATACATCGTTGGTAAATATACCATCGAAGTGCTTACACTTCCTCGCCTTTACTATAACGTACAAGTGAATCAAAGTAGCACAACAAACATCGAATTTGAAGCACCTGGATTGTTTACGTATAAATGTAATAACCCTACGATCGGACAAGTTTTTGTGTTAAATCCACAAGGAAAATGGGATTGGGTTTGTAGTTTAGATGGACAAGCATTAAATGGTCAATGGAACTTACAACCAGGACAATACAAAATTTCCTACCGAATGAAAAGTATTAAATCTTCGATGTATTCGTACGAACAAGATTTTAGAATAGTATCCAATAAAACAACCTCTTTAAATTTATAAGCATGATTGAATTTGAAATTTTCGGAAACAAAGACACGCGCTCTGGTTTTGGCGAAGGATTACATGAACTTGGAAAAAGCAACAACGAAGTAGTTGCGCTTTGTGCGGATCTAATCGGTTCGTTAAAAATGGATGCTTTTGTGAAAGATTTTCCAGAACGTTTCTTTCAAGCAGGTATTTCGGAAGCAAATATGATTGGTATGGCTGCTGGTATGACTATCGGTGGTAAAATTCCGTTCACAGGAACTTTTGCAGCATTTTCAACGGGTCGTGTGTATGATCAAATCCGTCAATCTGTTGCTTATTCCAATAAAAATGTTAAAATCTGTGCTTCACATGCTGGTTTAACATTGGGAGAAGATGGTGCAACACACCAAATATTAGAGGATATCGGAATGATGAAGATGTTACCAAACATGACGGTTGTGGTACCTTGTGATTTTAACCAAACAAAACAAGCAACTTTAGCAATTGCAGAACACGAAGGGCCGGTATACTTACGTTTTGGTCGTCCGGTAATGCCTATCTTCATCAAACCAGATGCGGAATTCAAAATCGGTAAAGCAGATGTTTTAATCGAAGGAACAGATGTTACGATCGTTGCGTGTGGACACTTAGTGTGGAAATCCATTGAAGCAGCAAAAGCTTTAGAAGCACAAGGGGTGAGTGTAGAATTAATCAACATGCACACCATCAAACCATTAGATAAAGAAACGTTATTAAAATCCTTAGCAAAAACAAAATGTGTAGTAACCGCTGAAGAGCACATGCGCGCAGGTGGTTTAGGTGATTCTGTAGCACAAGTAATTACAACAGAATACTTAGTACCGCAAGAATATGTGGCTGTCAATGACTCTTTTGGAGAAAGTGGAACACCAATGGAATTAATGACGAAATACCACATCGACTCACAAGATGTAGTAGATGCTTGTTTGAAGGTGATTAAAAGAAAATAATTTAGTTTATTTAAATTATCGAAACCATAAATTGGCCATTTGGGAAATTTAAGTAGAAAATAAGTGGAATGGGACGTAGTCAAACCCTTGTTTGAACTCAGCCTTCTAATTTTTAGTATAAAAATTAGCGAAAGGCGTATGTGAGTTTGGGTGCAGACAGTGAAATGAAACGTAATTTTCAATTAAATTTCATAGAGGCCTAGACTTTTGGCTCCACCTTTTTGGGCGATGCAAAAAGGTGGAATAAATGAAAAAATATGTCAACAAAATCTTCCTTCCTATCCCTACAAGGTCAAACCAACCCCTACCCTTATCTTATCGATGTAGCTTCTGCCGAAGGCATCTACATTTACGATAAATCCGGAAAAGCATACATGGATATGATTGCTGGTGTTGCTGTAAGTAATGTCGGACACTCCCATCCAAAAATCAAACAAGCCATAAAAGACCAGGTCGATAAGCACATGCATGTCATGGTCTATGGCGAATACATCCAAGATAGCACCTTGGCCTTGTGTCAAAAACTAACTTCCCTCCTACCTGCAAATTTAAACTGTGTATATCCAGTAAATTCTGGTACGGAAGCCAACGAAGCAGCTATCAAACTTGTGAAACGTGTCACAGGAAGAACGGAAATTGTTTCTTTTCGTGGTTCGTACCATGGAAGTACCAACGGTTCTTTGAGTATTTCTGGGAATGAAGTCAAAAAACAAGCGTTTCGTCCTTTATTACCAGATGTTCGCTTTTTAAGACACAATCAACTTGCTGACCTAGAACAAATCACTACCAAAACAGCCGGAGTAATTCTAGAAACCATCCAAGGAGATGCAGGTGTTCGTGAATCTTCAATCGAATTTTTAACTGCTCTTAGAAACAAATGCAATGAAGTTGGGGCTTTACTTATCTTTGATGAAATACAATGCGGTATGGGTCGCGCGGGACGTACCTTCGCATTCGAACGTACAGGCATTGTTCCGGACGTGCTTACCTTAGGAAAAGCCTTAGGCGGTGGATTACCTATCGGAGTTTTGGTTTCTTCGTATGAAAATTTAAACGAATTCACCTACAACCCAATGTTGGGACACATCACAACGTTCGGTGGTAACCCAGTCATTGCAGCGAGTGCCAATGCTTTTTTAGACGTGCTTACTACCGAAGTGGATTATGCGGAAATAGAACGTTTAGGACAATTGTTAGTGGATCTAATTGCAAATGAAGTAGAAATTAAAGAAATCCGTCGTGTGGGCATGATGTTCGCCTTCGACATGGAATCCTTTGAACGCGTAGAAAAAGTGGTAAAACGTTGTCTAGAATTGGGATTGATAAGTTTTTGGTTTTTATCGCATCCGTATAGTTTCCGTTTATCTCCACCACTAACAATCACGGAGGAAGAAATGAAAAAAGCTGGGGAGATAATTTTGAGAGCGATTAGAGAGACGAGGTGATTAGAAGATCTTAAATTTATTAAAAATCGTTTTTGCAACGATTGCACCACTTATTCATAGCAAATAATGCAACAATTAGATAATTTGCGACGAATAATGTGTATATTTAACGCATATTATGCAACGAATAAAATCATATATCTATCAAAAACCAGATTGGCCCTATTTTACTTGGCGAAGTGATGTATTAATTCCGCTATTGAGTGAGGTGCGGAATTTGCAAGGTCGATTAATGGGTAAAATGGAATCTTTAGGTTTTCAGTTAAAAAACGAAGCGCTTTTAGATACATTAACTCGTGATGTATTAAAAACTTCTGAAATTGAAGGGGAAATATTAAATACCGAGGAAGTTCGTTCGTCGATTGCACGTCGGCTTGGGATTGAATTAGCAGGTGCCATTGATTCGGAGCGAAATGTCGATGGCGTTGTGGAAATGATGTTGGATGCGACCCAAAATTGTTTTCAAACACTCACGAAAGAACGATTGTTTAACTGGCATGCAGCACTATTTCCGACGGGAAGAAGTGGAATGTATCCGATACGGGTAGCCGATTGGCGCCAAGATATTTCCGGACCAATGCAAGTTGTTTCGGGTGGTATAGGGAAAGAGCGCGTTCATTTTCAAGCACCAGATTCCATTACTATTGAACAAGAAATGCAACGTTTTTTAGATTGGTATAACCAGGAAAATCAGTTAGATTTAGTACTTAAAGCATCCATTGCGCACCTTTGGTTTATAACCATACATCCATTTGACGATGGAAATGGTCGAATTGCACGTGCCTTGACAGATACATTATTAGCACGTTCCGATAAAAGCAATCAACGATTTTACAGTATGACTGCGCAAATAAGAATCGAACGTAAATACTACTATGAAATACTAGAAAGTACCCAAGAAGGTTCGTTAGACATTACGCGATGGATACTTTGGTTTTTAGAGTGCTTGACACGTTCTTTGAAAAATTCGGAGGAACTGTTAAGTCGTATTTTAGCAAAAGCACGTTTTTGGAATATCCATAGCGACATCCATTTGAATGCGCGACAAAAACTAATGCTAAACAAATTACTCGATGGTTTTGATGGAAACCTGAATTCTTTAAAATGGTCAAAAATTACAAAATGTTCCAAAGACTCTGCCATTCGTGATATCAACGAATTAATTCAACATGGTATTTTGGAGAAAGCAGAAGCAGGAGGAAGAAGTGTAAGTTATCGTTTGTTAGTATTTAGTTAGATAGAGCTAGTATTTATTTCTTATAGAAGTAGAAATGAAAAAAGCGGGAGAAATTATTTTGAGAGCGATTAGAGAAACGATGTGATTTAAAAATTGAAAAATTGTTGGTTCAAAAACACCAAATTCACTGCGAATTTCACTTACCTTTCCTCCTTCTTCTTGTGATTTTATCACCTTGATTATCTGTACTTTGTTGAATTTTATCTTTTTGGCAAGTGATCGCTTTTTTTAACAATTTTAAATTTAATACTCTATTTCTAAACTATCGTAAAAAAGCAGCCCTTTTCCTTAAGTTTCATTTCAAATCTAACAAAGCCAATTCTAAATCTACACCCTCACCTTCAAAACACTTGTATATAATCGTAAATTGTTTTAGAGAATATTTAGTTTGATTTTTAAGGATATAGTGATTAAAAGTTATTAAGCTGATTTATTTAGATGTTCGCCAGCTATGCCCACCAACTCTTCCTTTGTTGTCATAGCATTTACCTCCATAACCACAACAAGGCTCTTCAATTGTATGAGCTACTTGGGTGCATTTTGAACACTGCCATTGTACATCTTTTTCAACATTTTCCCATGCATGCGCTCCTGATCTTGATGGATCGTTATAATGATAGCAGTTACCTCCAAAATAAGCCAGTGGCTGGTCCATCTGATAAGCTACTGAACCACAATATCTACACTGCCAAGTATTAGATGGTTTTTGTTGAGAAGTCCTCGATTTATGGTTTGAAGAAGAATATTTATTAGAACTTTCAAAAATTGCAGCCAAAAACATTAATGCTAAATAATTACTCATTATTTCATCTTCTGATTTATTTATTTTCGGCGAAGTATATTCAATTGATTTTTTATTATCAAAATTTTTAGTTTCTTTTTTTTGAGTATATTCTGTAATTACTTCTTCAGGCTTCAAACTAAATTCAACTAATGAAAATAGTGGTTTTGGCATTTTAAATGAATATAACTTTATACCATTTTCTTTCACTTTATATCCATCCCATGATAAAGCTCTACCACTTATCAAAAAAATCTTATCATCAATTTTGAAAAACTTAGTGTTAATAAAATTATCAGTTATATCAAAGTTCCATATTATTGTTTTCTTTTCAAGATCATAAGCTGTAATTATTCCTTGTTTATTTGATATTGCTACATTTTCTTCATTATTTAAATCATAAATGTTACCAGGTATAGCGTAATGTAATTTATTACCTAAATAAATTAATGTGCCAGTTCCACTTGGAATTTCATAAAGCAAATATGTACCAGTTTTGGAAAATTTCAGCTTTCCATACAATTCATCATTAGTTTGCAATATTCTTTTTCTATTAAAAACATTTGAAATAATTTTGAAAGTTTTTAAATCGAGGTATTTTAAAAATGTAGAATCTCTATCACCATACAGTAAGGCAATTCTATCATTATTTTCATCAACATCAAAATCATATATATCTTGCATAAATAAATCAACACTATTAATTACTCTATCATGTTTATCAAACATAACAATGCTAGAACCTGATCCAAAATCTTCTTTAATATTTTCAATATATTTTTTGTGGGAAAATAATTTAATGTAAGAACTGTCTTTAAGAATTTTGAATTTTTCGAGCATTCTGAATTCTAAATCCTTATATTTTGTCTCTTTTATTTTTTTTGTGAAATCATTTTTAGTAGAAATCTCTATTGGTAAAGTTTTTAATTGAGTTATTTTACCTGATATTATATCAAGTTGAAAGATTTTATTAGAAAAATAACCTTTATATATCGGATTATTATCTTTATTGAATCCTACAAAAATTGGTTCGTCATGAGGGATAATTTCGTTAATGTAATTACCGAAAGTTCTTATTATTTTATTTGTAGATATTTCAACAACTGAAATCCAGTATTTTTTAGCCCCTTCATTATTATATTCCCTGGAAGACGTGTAAATAATTAGATTTGTATTTGGAATTAGATTACTATTTATGCGATCCTTTACTGAATACCCATCTGGATCACAAAACGTTGTATTTAAGTCAAAGTTGGGTTTTGAAATTTGAAAATAACTATCACTATTTCCAGTATAAGAACCGTTATAAAAATCTGCAACATCAATATATTTATCTGAAATACTAACACAAGGCCCATGAAATAATAAACCTTTATTAGGCCCAATTATAGTCTTTTGGGACCAATACGATTTACTATCAGGAAAATAACAAACAATATTAAAATTTTGAATTTTATTATCCGAAAATAACCCTTGTACTGTATTGCCATTTTCAAAATTTAATTCACCATATCCATTTGCTTTTCCGTCTTCACAATCTCCTATGTATTTTATACAATCGCTATAAAATATTTTACCATCAAGTTCACATTTATTTGATATTGCTTGTGAGAATGTTAAAAATTTAAAATAAACAAAATATATAACCAATATATTTTTTAATGTCAATTTGAAAATTTGCATTTATTTTAATTTTATTTTAAAAATAATATTTATTTGATTAGAAAGCAAATTACTAAAGATTAACAAAAAAAAAGCAGCTAAGTATTAATAAACTTAACTAAACTAGAGCTTTAATCAAGAAGAAATTGTTTAAAAACAAAAACATTATGAATAGCTTAATATAAAAAATATTTATAAGTTATTGATATACTTTATTACTTGAGATTTTCTAGTTTATTTTTTGTTTTTACATTTCTGTTTCAGTTTGATTTATTTATGTAGTTTTTTTTTATATTGTGCTACCGATTAAGTATTTAAAGCAATAATGTTTATCATTTATTTTACACATTTTACCTAAGCTTATTTAACTTATTTAACCTATTTATTCCTTTCTACAATAAATCCAATAAATTTTTTAGGTATTTCTAGATCGTTAAATTTGTTCGTTATAATTAGACAATAATCAAAATATTTTTTTGCTTCTGTAACACTCATTTTCTTTGTCCCAGGATAGCAAAAAGCTATATAAATTGTAGGATCATTAATTGTATGACTCATCCTTGACAAGAATTTTTTTGCAATTTGATCAGCTCTATTTTTATCTAGTTCGATAATTACTTTATAATTAATTTTATCAAGACATATTTCTGTGAATAAATCGAATGAATCTTTGCAATCATAATTAGCTTTGTGTTCAATTTCCCAATTTGACCGAACACACCAAGGTAAATTACAATTTAATCTACATTGTAAATATTTTTGAAATTTATTAATTATTTTTTTCTGTTCTTTCTGGTTTTTTCCTATCAATTTACAAAAAAAATATCCGTAGTTAATACTTTTGAAAACTATAATAATCTCCTCAATAAACCTTTCAGTTTCGTTACCATTACCATCTTGATTATTCGTTCTTGGATTTAAATTAATTTTCATAATTCTAGTAAATCATTTTGAATTTAATTAACATAATCTTATAAATATATAAATAGAAAATAAATTTACATAGTACTTATTCAAGTTATGAGATAATAGGGTTCATTTTTTTATTTTTATAACTCGCTCCTCTGGATTTATAATCCATAACTTCTTTTCGCGCCGTATTTCTACGCGAAATTAATTGTATGCTTTTTTTATTTTTCAAGCTTTACCTTAATTTTGTGAAACTAAAAATTAGTTAAAACCTATTAAACGTACCGTTATTTGTATTTTTGGTACTTATATTAGATATATGGAACAAATTGCACCTTTTTTATCGTTGGATAAATTACCTCCCGCTCCTCTGGTTTTGTAATCCAGAGCTTTTTTTGGTCACCGTATTTCTACGCGAAATGCGTTTAAAAATTGTAAATCAATTTCCACCAAACTAATTTTGCTAAAAATAGTAGCGCATCTTGTTAGAGTTTAATTCAAAAGGATTGTTAGTTCCAAGTATAAATTTAAGTACATCCGTTCTTGAAATGAAATCTGTGTTTGTAGATGCAATTGATTCTAAAATCAGACCGATTATTTTTGAAAAATATATACAATACTCGATAGCATTGAAAGAGCTTTTAGATGGTGCAAATTATTTCCAATGGATTAATGGTTCATTTGTTACTTTAGAAAAAAATCCTAGGGATATTGATTTAGTATCATTTATTGATTTCAAATTAGTGGAAAAAAAAGAGAAAGAATTGGAGATTTTTAACACTCTTTCAAAACAAGACCGTATGTTAGATGTGTACATCGTGCCGATATATCCTGAAGGTCATCCACAAGAATTTTTTTCTACAAGTGATAAATTAGCTTGGATGGATAAATTCGGAAAAACAAGAAGAAATAGAAATGGAGTTAGACTAGAGAAAGGATTTCTTGAAATTTTTCATTAAATTTGATAATATGAACAAGCAAAAATTATATCGCATTTTAGATTTAATCGAAGACCTCAAGCAGGTCGATCA
>CANHRS010000040.1 GCA_947463445.1 Flavobacteriia bacterium
AATTATCGATTGTGTTGTTAGAATTAATAGTGCAGAAAATCAAGGGGATGATATTTTTGACTTAAGTATTGATAGACTTTTTGAATACGAATCTGACATCAAAATGTTAATCAAGAAAAGAGAATTATATCAATCTTTAGAAATAGTTACGGATAAATGCGAAGACGCAGGAAATGTAATCGAATCTATAGTTGTCAAATACGCATAAAATAAATTGTAAGTATGTTTACGTTACTGATTGCTGTCATTGTTATAGCACTATTATTTGATTTAGTTAACGGCTTCCATGATGCAGCAAATTCTATTGCTACTGTTGTTTCTACTAAAGTATTAACACCTTTTCAAGCAGTTGTTTGGGCAGCAGGATTTAATGTTTTGGCTTTTTGGGTGTTTGATATGAGTGTAGGAAATACAGTTGCTAAAACTGTAAATAATAATGCTATTGACCTTTGGGTTATTTTGGCTGGCCTATTAGCTGCTACATTTTGGAACCTATTAACTTGGAGGTTAGGAATTCCTTCTTCATCCTCACATACCTTAATTGGTGGTTTTGCTGGTGCAGCTGTTGCACATGCTGGTTTTGGTGTTATTGATTCAAGCGGAATCCTAATAATTATTGCGTTCATTTTCTTAGCTCCTGTAATTGGAGGTATTCTTGCATTCGGAGTAGCCCTTATAACGATGAGTAGGCGATTTGTTCTGAAATTTATTGTTGTTATTGCTTGTTCTTTAGGTATATACTTTCTTATGGATTACATGGTAATATATATGGATATGAAGAAGGAAATGATGTGGATTGTAGTCGCAATGTTGGTGATTTTTATTCTTGCGTATATCTACTATATGGCTGTACATGGTAAACGTCAAACCGCGCTTAAAGAGTCAAATATGTACAAACGTTTGCAATTACTTTCTTCTGCAGCTTTCTCTTTAGGGCATGGTGGAGCTGACTCTCAAAAAGTAATGGGTATCATTTGTGCTGCTTTGTTGGTATACGGTAACTTAGATAGAGAAGGTAAGCTAGAAGATCCAATTCCGTCACAGTTTAAAATCTCTGAAGTTATTCAAGTTTCCTACAAAAATGAAGATGGAAAAACCATGAAATTCAAACCAGATGAATTAACAGTCTATTCAAAAGGAGAAAATATTTATGATGCTAGTACAGATGAAATAATATTTAAAGAAAAAAACAAACTGCAAACAAACTATTCGAATGCCTCGCTTTTCCAACCATATGTACAAAATGGAAAATTGAAGAGTGAATGTAAAATAATTACAAAAGTAAATTCCCATACGATGCCTTTTTGGATTTCTTTTGGTTGTTATTTGATGATTGCTATTGGAACCTTATTTGGTGGATGGAAAATCGTTAAAACAATGGGGACTAAAATTACTAAAGTAACGCCGCTGGAAGGTGTTTGTGCAGAGACAGCCGGTGCACTTACTTTGTTTGTAGTTAGTAACCTTGGAATTCCTGTTTCAACTACGCATACAATTACTGGGTCTATCATTGGTGTAGGAGCAACAAAACGTTTAAGTGCTGTTCGTTGGGGGGTAACAATTAACTTGCTTTGGGCATGGATATTGACAATTCCAGTTAGTGCTTTACTCGCTGCAGCATTTTATTACCTAATTTGTATCTTCAAGTAAAATAGCTTACTTATAAAATTGACGTTAATTTTCTTTTTTATAAAGAGAAAAGTTACAACCTAGAATCATGAAATTCCTTCCAATTTCATCGAATATCTTATAGTCAAATTGGTATAAATAGCCTAACTGTATATTTATAATCTGGGACGGTTTATAATTAAATAGAAGCTGAAATCTATTACGCTCAAAATACGGTTCTTTTTCAGTGAAAAATAGTTCGTTGTTTAAATCCAAAACAACTCTTTTGACTCCGTTTTTTTCTTTGCCTATTGGTATTTTCACACCTAAACGGTAACGTAATCTATTACGATAGCTGTTCTTACCCATACGCAACTCCATACGATATCGATGCTCTATTGTTAGGTTTTGAAAATGTTGAAATGTTGTGATTTGAGGCCATAACCTAATTTCGTCATTGTTTTTTGGTAGGACAAAATTTCCACCTTCCTGATAAGTGTCGTATTTACCTATACCAAGTGTTGTTAGTAAATTTTCACTAACTCTATAATTGGTTGATTGACTAAATTCATGATAATGAAAGTTAGAGTAATATCCAAGGGAACGTAATTGCGCTTCTAAAGTGAAATACAAGGATGAATTCCATGTATATTTCAAATTTGTTATATTCCAACTACCAATACTTGTATAGTTAGGTTTTTCTTGACCGAAAACGATACTAACGCTATTGAAATAAATTGCTAGAAATAAATAAACTAGTATTTTGTAGAAACGTAATGATGTAACGTTGAAGAATGCTGATTTTCTTATTTCCATTGAAACGTGCGTAAAAAGCGCTTGATATCCACTTTTAAATAGTCTAACGTAGGTTTTATAGAGTCGTAGTTTGGTCGTGTATTAAAATAGACTACTCCGCTCACAAAACGCGACGTAGAATCTGTTAGGTAAAATTGGAATGGCGAAGCAACATCCCCCTGTAATTCGAAAAATGTACCGTAAATTTTATCTTTTGGGCGAAGGATATTCTCGTCCTCAATAGCAGTTGCTTTAATTTTGTGATCATCTACCTTGCTTATCGAGAAATTAACATATTCCGCCAATGGTTTTTCCATTTCTATATACGAAAAATGAAGTGTTCCATTTAATGGACCCAAATCTATATCCCGATGACACGTGTTTTCTGCTCCATAATTGACAGTTTTTATCTTGAAAATAGTAGGGATATCAAAACTATATGGACAGTCAGGAGAATAATGCAAGTAGTTGTGCGCTGGTAACGAAACATTCAAAAACGTAGGTGGTTTAGGAATAGTCAATTCATCCGATCCGCAAGATGTTAAAATTCCTAATAATATAGTAAAACTAAAGATTGTTTTTTTCATAGAATTAATTTTCAGAAGTGGTTTCATTATTCAACTCTTGTAGTAGTACACGTATGGTTTTAATGCGTTTTTTATCCGCTTTTTCGACAATCAATTTAAAATCTTCAAATAAAATATGCTCTTTATTCCGAAGTATTCTTCCTGCTTGCTCCACCATAAATCCTCCCAAGGTATCCGATTCTCCTTTGTGGGCTTCAAACTCTTTTCCGTCTATCTCTAATACTTTATAAAAATCTACCAATGCTGTTCTTCCTTCAAATTGATAATTTGTGTCCGATATTTTAGTGAAATTTATTTCTTTCTCATCATATTCATCGGTAATATCTCCAACAATTTCTTCTAACACATCCTCCAATGTCGCAAGTCCACTAGCACCTCCATATTCGTCTACAACAATACTCATGTGCATTTTTTTGCCCTGAAATTCTTTTAGTAAATCGTCCAATTTTTTATTCTCTGGAACGAAAAATGGTTTGTGTAATAAGGATAACCAATCAAATGTTTCGTCAGACTCTAAATGTGGAAGCAAATCTTTAATATACAGAATACCAATAATATTATCAAAAGTCGATGCATACACTGGGATACGCGAATATCCAGCATGTAGTATGATTTGTAAGACCTCTGTGTAGTTCGAGGTGTTTTCAATTGCAACAATCTCCATGCGTGGACGCATAATTTGTTTTACATCTGTATTTCCAAATTTGATGATGCCTTCTAATAGTTTGTGCTCTTCCTCGGAAGTAGTTTCTTCTTTGGTAAGTGCTAATATTTGCTCCAATTCATCACTCGAAATTTTAACGCCCCGTTTTTTTGCATACTTATGAATTAAGCGTGTTCCATTGACTAAAAATCGTTTAAGCCAAGAAAAAGGAGGTAAAGTGCTAATCAAATGTAAAACCGGCGCCATGAATTTGGCAATCGTCAAACCGTTTTTTGTAGCATATACTTTTGGAATAACCTCTCCAACTAATAATATGATCGTTGTGATTAAAAATACATCAATCACAAAACGAAATAGGGCATTTGTTGCTGTATTCCCAAAAACTGCATCGAGTAAGAAACTCGAAATAATAACGATCCCCACATTTACAAAATTGTTTGCGATTAGAATGGTAGCTAGTAAATCTTGCGGAGATTTTAATAGTTTTCGTGCGGTCTCTGCTTGTTTACCTTCTTCGTTTTTTAGAACTTCTTTTTCCAATGGACCCATCGAAAAATAAGCAACTTCGGAAGCGGATATTAAAGCGGAACAAATAAGTAATAACAAAATGGTTAAAACACTAAAAACAACGGTTCCACTAATGGATGTACTCGATGTTTGGGCTATAAGTAATGAGATGCTTTGCATAGTTAAAAGGGTAATTCGTCTAGGTCGCTGATTTCAAAACCTGGAAGTGGGGCAGGAGTAAGTGGTGTATCTTCTTGTGAATAATGGTCTTTGTTTTTTTTATCTTCAATATTTGTGTTTAAAATTACATAGTTGTCTAGAAACAAGACATATCCTTTATGGGTTATTCCTTCTTTAGATTGCCAGCTACGCATTTTTAATTTTGCCTCTAGATACAGTTGCTGTCCTTGTTTTAGTTGTTTATATATTTCTTTCGCTTGATTACCCCAAGATGTTACAGAATGCCAATCGGTCAAAATTTTCTTTTCGCCAGAAACGGTATCGGTAAAATAATCATAGGTCGCTACTGAAAAACGACAAAGCGCACCACCATTTTCTAAATGACGAAATTCAATTTTTTCGCCAATAGTTCCAAGTAAGATGACTTTATTCACGGAGGGTTGCATATCTTGCAAAGATAGAAAAATTAGCTATACCAAAAAAGGATAATTATAGCTTAATTTCCCTCTAAATAACGGTCTATGACTCTTGGTATTGGATAAGAAATTAACGTTTCTTTTGGAATGATTAAATATGCTTTATTTGAACGTAATTTTTCAGGTATTGTTTTTGTCTTCCAGAAGGTTGTGTATAAATGTTGGTGGGAAAGTATGTGTTTGATATTGGGTATAACATCCGTAACTTGAATGTTGTACGTGTGTTCAATCTCTTTTTGAATTACGGATATTTCTTCTGCTGAATTTTTTTCGATTAATGGGAATTGAAACATGTTTTGCCAAATGTCTTTTTCCGTTCTTTGCGTAATGATTATTTGATCTTCCGTTTCTACATGTAAAAAGTGCAGGTAACGATTACGGACTTTAGTTTTTCCTTTTTTTACAGGTCGCTGCTGGATGGTTCCATTTTTTCGTGCCAAACAAGTCAATGCGAACGGGCAGTCTATACAATTTGGATTGCTTGGTGTACATTGTAAGGCGCCAAATTCCATAATCGCTTGATTGTGCTCTGCTGGATGATCTTTGTTTAATAATTCATCCGCCAATACTTTAAATTCTTTAATACCTTCACTACTATCTATCGGGAGATCAATATCAAATAACCGAGATAAAACACGATACACATTTCCATCCACAACTGCGTGAGGAAGATCAAAAGCAAAGGATGAAATAGCTGCTGCTGTATAGGAGCCAATACCTTTAAGTGTTAAAATGTTTTCATAAGAGGAAGGAAATATGCCGGCGTAATTAGCTACAATTACCTTTGCTGTGGCGTGTAAGTTGCGCGCACGACTATAATATCCTAATCCTTGCCAATCAGCTAATACTTGTTGTTCATCGGCTGCTGCAAGTGCTTGAATTGTTGGGTAATTAGTGCAGAATTTTAGATAGTAATTTAATCCCTGATCTACTTTTGTCTGTTGTAAAATGATCTCCGATAACCAAATTCTATATGGATCTTTTGTTAGTCTCCATGGTAGATTTCTTTTATTTTGTCTATACCATTTGATAATTAATAGGTTAAAATCGCTCATTCGTAGATTTTTTTGAAAATAATTTTTAATTTGTAAAGATATATTATTTACATGACTTAAATTTGCTCCTGAAAATCAAAACATTATATACTATGACAAAGGCTGATATTATCGCAAAAATCTCTGACGAAACTGGATTAGAGAGATTAGAAGTACAAAAAACTGTGGAAGCATTCATGACTACATTGAAAGATTCAATGGCTACAGGAGAAAACGTTTACTTACGTGGATTCGGAAGTTTTGTTGTTAAACAAAGAGCTGAAAAAACTGGTCGTAACATTTCTAAAAATGAAACAATCATTATTCCTGCACACAACATTCCTTCTTTCAAACCTGCAAAAGTTTTCGTAGAAGAAGTGAAAAACAAAGTGAAAGTGAAAAAATAATTTTTTTCTTGTAGCATCTTGTATGCTATTAAAACTAAAATTGTATCTTTGCACTCCTATTTAACGATAGGAGTGTATTTTTTTAATACAACACCAACACGAAAAAGATTGTTTAATATTTAATATATATTGTTATGCCAAGCGGAAAAAAAAGAAAAAGACATAAAATGGCTACGCACAAGCGTAAAAAAAGACTTAGAAAAAATCGTCACAAAAAGAAAAAATAACTTTCTTTTGAAATTCGTTGGATAACTTAGTAGGTTCGCTTGCTAAGTTATTCTATTTTTAAATCTTTAATATAAGCTTTCGTGAGTTTAGAATTAGTAGTCGATTCTCGGTCAACCGGGATATGGCTTGCGTTGTTGCGTGATGGAAAGCTTATTGAATTGCATGAAGAACAAGGGAATACAGAATTTGCAGTAGGTGACGTGTACCTAGGTAAAGTTCGTAAAACCGTACCAAGTTTGAATGCAGCTTTTGTGGATGTAGGATACGAAAAAGATGCCTTTTTACATTATCTCGACCTAGGGCCACAGTTCAATTCGCTGAATAAGTTCACCAAAGATACGTTACACGGCAAGCAAAATGTAGCCGACCTACAATACTTTAAGTTAGAATCTGACATTCCTAAGGAAGGTCAAATGGAAGAAGTTCTCTCTTCCTCTCAATCTATTTTAGTACAAGTCGCTAAAGAACCGATATCCTCCAAAGGACCTCGCCTAAGCGCCGAAATCACCCTAGCTGGTAGATACATTGTATTAGTTCCTTTCTCTGAAAAAATTTCTATTTCCCAAAAAATTAGAGATGCTAAAGAAAGAGATCGTCTGAAAAAATTACTAAACGAAATCAAACCGAAAAACTTTGGGGTGATTATTCGTACCGTTGCAGAAGATAAAAAAGTAGAGCAAATTCACCAAGACCTAAATAATCTTTTAGAGAAATGGAAAAATATGTTTGCTGCGCTGAAAACTGCAACTCCTCCAAAAAAAGTACTCGGAGAAATTGATAAAACAGCTTCCATTCTCAGAGATTTGTTAAATGGTGATTTTTCAAATATACATGTCAATAACGAAGCCCTTTCGGAAGAAATTCGTGGCTACGTTGCTGGTATTGCTCCAGGTAGAGAAAAAATCGTTAAACATTACGACGGTAAAATAGATATTTTTGAACGTTTTGGAATTTCAAAACAAATCAAAACACTTTTCGGTAAAAAAGTGCCATTACCTAGTGGTGGTTACTTGATTATTGAGCACACCGAAGCCATGCACGTTATTGATGTCAATAGCGGAAATCGTAAAGGTTCTGAAGGACAAGAATTAAACGCGTTAGCAACCAATGTGGAAGCTGCAGAAGAAATTGCACGTGTACTTCAATTACGGGATATGGGTGGAATTGTTGCTGTCGATTTTATTGATATGCATGACCGAGAAAACAACAAAATTCTTTTTGAAAAATTAAAAGAATTTATGAAAAATGATCGCGCTAAACACAACTTAATTCCTCCATCCAAATTTGGCGTTATCGAAATTACAAGACAACGCGTTCGACCTGAAACAGAAATTAAAACCAATGAAACTTGTCCTACCTGTAACGGTACTGGAGAAGTTCAAGCAAGTATTTTACTTGCAGAAGAAATTGAGAACAACTTAAATTACCTCGTTGTAGATAAAAAAGAACCGAAGGTAACCTTACTTGTTCACCCTTATTTAGAAGCTTATTTCAAATGCGGAATCATTTCAAGACAAATTAAATGGTTCTTCAAGTATAAAAAATGGATAAGCATCCGTGGAGTAGTTGCAAATCATTTAATGCAATACTCTTTTGTAGATTCTAACAACGATACGCTAGCACTCTGATACCATGTCAGAGTGCAAGTACTCGTTCTCCGAAGCACTAGTTAAAATGGAATCTTGGTGCGCATACCAAGACCGTTGCACCTTTGAAGTAGAACAAAAACTTGCTTCTTGGAACACTCCTGTAGAACAGCAAAATGAAATTATTTTACACTTACAGTCGAATTGTTTTTTGGACGATAAACGCTTTGTAGAATCTTTTGTATCCGGAAAATTCAAAATAAAAAGATGGGGTAAACTGAAAATTAAACACCATCTCATTCAAAAACGAATCGATAAACTAGCAATACAAACTGGATTACAAGCAATCGATATGGATCTCTATCTCGAAACGTTAAAAGTCCTAGCACAAAAAAAGTTTCTAGAAAAAAAAGCAAAAGAAGATATTTGGGCTATAAAACGCCGCGTATATGCTTATCTCGCCTCTAAGGGGTATGAGTCCGACTTAATCCATGAAACTGTCGCAGAGGTGATAAAAGCATAAATAATTAATTACCTCCACCAAAATACAATTTCACCCTATGCTTGTCGAGGGTTGCAATATTCCAATCTGCAATCTTTAATCTTCCAATCTCGCCCAAATCAAACCCGTTCTAATATCACAGCATAGCCTTGACCTACACCAATACACATGGTAGCCAATGCATAACGCTTTTGACTACGAACTAACTCGTTCGCTGCTGCCAATATAATTCTTGCGCCTGACATTCCAAGCGGGTGACCTAAAGCGATTGCACCTCCATTTGGATTGATACGAGGGTCGTTATCTGCTAAGCCTAATGCTCTGGAACAAGAAAGTACTTGCGCAGCAAAAGCTTCGTTCATTTCTATCACGTCCATTTGGTCTAAGGTCAAACCAGATCTTTGTAGTATTTTTTGCGTTGCATACACCGGGCCAATACCCATAATTCTTGGCTCTACACCAGCTACTGCTCCTCCAACAATACGAACCATGGGTGTTAATTGATTGTTTTTTAACCCAGCTTCAGATGCAAGTAATAAAGCGGCTGCTCCATCATTTAGACCAGAAGCATTACCAGCTGTAACTGTTCCTTCTTTTGTGAATGCCGGACGAAGTTTTCCTAATGTTTCGAGTGTGGTTTCCGGACGTATAAATTCATCTTGATCAAATAGAATTGGATCTTTTCTTTTTTGTGGTATCGAAATAGGAGTTATTTCTGCTGCAAAAACACCCTTCGATTGCGCAATACTGGCCTTTTGTTGTGACCATGCTGCAAATATATCTTGGTCTTCTCTAGAAATACCATATTTAACCGCTAAATTTTCCGCAGTCATCCCCATACTATCCACTCCATAAAGTGCTTCCATGCGTGGATTGATAAAACGCCATCCAAAGGAAGAATCATACATTTGTGCATCTCTACCAAAGGCTTGTGATGTCTTCGATATTACCCATGGACCACGTGTCATATGCTCAACACCACCTGAAATATAAATATCCCCAGCGTTATCTTTAATTGCACGAGATGCATTTAGTGTTGCCGCCATACCGGATGCACACAAACGATTTACGGTTTCTCCTCCTGTTTGTATAGGTAATTCAGCAAGCAAAGAGGACATACGAGCTACATTGCGATTGTCTTCTCCAGCCTGATTCGCACAGCCTAACAGTACATCTTCAATCTGTGTTGGATCTAACGTCGGATTTTTAGCTACCAAGGCTCTAAGTACATCTGCTCCTAAATCATCTGCACGATACTGTGCTAGTGCTCCTCCAAAATTACCGATGGCAGTACGAACTCCATTCACTAAAAAGACATCTTTTGACATATAGTTTGTTTTTATAGTCCAAAGATAATAAAGTCTTTTAGAATGTATGTAAGCAAAAAAAATAGCAATTATTTCATATTCTTGAAACCTAAATTCCTGATTTATTTTTTATCTTCATGCCAATTCAAATAAGATATTCATGAAAAAAATCCAATTACTTTTCCTATTTACTTTCTATCTAGGAAATTACTTCGCGCAAGTAGAGACTTTGTCCGCAAAAGAAAAAGCATTTAAAGATTCGATTGCACAAATCAACGAAGCTGCAAATGCAAGTGCAGAGGGAAAAGAGGCCTACAATCGCGGGATAAATTTCTATGGTGAAAAGAAATTAATCGATGCGGTCAAAGAATTTGAAAAAGCAATTGCATCAGATCCTAAATTTTTAGCAGCTTATTACAACAAAGGAGTTGCGGAAAATGAACTAGAGGCGTATTTAGCTTCTGCGTCTACCTTCAATAAACTTATTTCTCTAGATTCTACCTACACGAAAGCTTATTTTCAACGTGCACGTGCTTTTCAAGGATTGAAAGAATTCGATACAGCGGAAAAGAATTATGAAAAAGCACTAAAATTTGACCTTAACAACGTCAAAATTATTTATAACTATGGTGTGTTGCGTTTTATGCAACAAGACTACAAAGACGCAATCGCAAAATTTACGCGCTGTCTGCAACTTGAACCAAATTCTGCGTACTACTTAAATGACCGTGGTAGTTGCTATCGTATGTTGGGGGATCTGCCAAAGGCAATTCTAGAATATGAGGAAGCAACTAAAAGAAACGGAAATTTAGCATTCATCTATAATAATATTGGTACAACCAAGAAAAAAATGAAAGACTTCCCAGGAGCTATGCTTGCTTTTAACAAAGCCATCAATGTAGATCCTAAATTTTATATGGCATATGTGAACCGTGGAGCAACCTATTTTACACAAACGAAATACGCAGAGGCAGAAAAAGATTTTCTTCAAGCAAAACAAATAAACGAAAACAATGCTCCAGCATACGCAAACCTTGCTTCTATTTTAATTCTTAAGAAAGACTTTCAAAAAGCACTTGAACATGCAGATGCTGCAATAGCTATAGATAAATCTTATGGAGTTGCATACTTAAATCGTGGAATAGCAAAAGAAATGCTACGCGATATGAAAGGGGCATGTGAAGATTGGCAAAAAGCAAAGGACTTAGGTGTTGATTTAGGAAAGTCGTATTATTCTACTAATTGCAATAATTAAGAAAAATGAAAAAAAGTTTACTAGTAATATGTGCATCTTGGATTGGGTTTTTTTCCTTCTCACAAAATGTCGAATTTAAATCTTCCAACTTTAAAAGCGATAAAGAGGGTTTTAAAAAAGTGGAAGCTGTTCTCGAATTGGGCGACTCCTATTTCGAAAAGGCGAATCGTTTATTGTTTGGTGTAAAAGACTATAAAGGAAATTTTATTTATGCAAAAAAGCAATTTGACATCGCACAAAATTTTAATCCGTCCAATGCATTATTGAATTTTAAAATTGGGGTTTGTTTGTTTAATTCTGCTAATCCTGAAAGCGCAGTATCCTATTTTAACAAGGCAAAAGAGCTAGATCCAAATTGTGATCCTTTTCTGCATTATTATTTCGGAAGATTAGCGCAATTGGATGGTAAATACGATGAGGCAATTGCCTTTTATTTAAAATTCACTACAGATAATAAAAAAGCAGCTGAATTCACGAAGTTCATAGACCAACGTAAAAAAGAGTGTGAAAACGCAAAAAAATTAACTGCAGCTCCTTTACGTGTGTGGGTAGACAATGTTGCTATTCTTAATTCGGAGAAAGATGATATCGCTCCTTCTATTTCGGTAGATGGGGGAGACATGCTTTTTTCTTCACGCAAAAAAAATGAAAACACGCCAGATTCAATCGGTGAATATGATTTTGATATTTACGCTTCCACCATGGAAAAAGGAAATTGGTCATCCCCAAAAAGATTATCTGGTGATATCAACTCCAAAGTAGATGACGTCGTAAACACAATCAGCTATGATGGTACTACACTCTTAATGCATCGTTCGGTTAATAACCAGTCCGATATTTTTGAATCAAAATTAGTTGGTGCAAACTGGTCTACACCAGAAAGTATGAATACCAATATTTCCAACCCAAAGTACAACGACCGTTTTGCTTGCTATAACCATACTGGATATAAAATCTATTTTATTCGCGATAATGAAGAGGCAGAAAATGGATTCCAAGCGGTGTACTCAGGTATGGAGAGTAAACTTCGAAGAGATTATGCAACAACGACGTTTTTGGATGTACTAAATTCAAAATTTAGCGAAGGTCCTATGTATATTACCATCAAAGGAGATGTGTTATACATTGCTTCACAAGGACACGGATCTATGGGCGGATACGATATTTTTGTTTCTAAATTTGTGCAAGGACAATGGACTGCTCCTGTAAATATGGGGTATCCAATCAATACACAATACGATGATTTCTTCTATTCTCCTACCGTGAATGGTAAGTTTGCGTATATTACCTCTAATCGTCCGGGTGGAAAAGGGGGCTACGATATATATAAGGTGACCTATTGGGGACCAGATAAAACACCTTTGGTATCTACAGAAGACTTTTTGATTTCATCGATTATGCAGCCAGTAAATGATAATGCGATTGAATCGAAAGTGGATGTAACAAGAAAGTTCTTAACCGTTTTTAAAGGGAATACCATTGATTTATTAAATGCACAACCGGTTGCAGCTACGATTGATATTACCGATAATGCTTCTGGAAAAATTACGGAGACTGTAAATACCAATAGTGCGACTGGTAAATTTTTAATCACCTTGCCTTCCGGAAAAAATTATGGTATTACTGTAAAAGCCACAAACTATTTATTCCACTCTGAAAACTTTGATTTACCGGATGGGGGAGAGGACAACATTGTCTCTAAAACGATACAGTTGAAAAATGTTGCTGTAGGTAACACAATCACGCTTACCAATATTTTCTTTGATTTAGGAAAGGCAACGTTACGTATTGAATCAAACGCAGAATTAGATCGTTTGGTAAAATTAATGAACGATGCACCAAAATTAAAAATCGAAATTAGCGGACACACCGATAATACAGGTTCAGCAGCAATGAATGAGAATTTATCGCAACAACGTGCCAATGCGGTGGTAGCATATATACTTACGAAAGGAATTGATACATCACGCCTAACAGCGAAAGGATATGGATCCAAAAAACCAATCGCAACCAACGATACCGAATCCGGAAGACAACAAAACCGCCGCACCGAATTCAAAATCACCTCCAATTAGCGTACAGACGCGATGCTTCGCGTCTCCCGATGCTTCGATAACACATCACAATTCAGATAACAAAAAAAAATCCTGAGCAAAGCCCAGGATTTTTTTATTTCCCCCACTGAGCGCAGCTCAGTATCACACCCTCCAAATCTTCAAATCTTCAAATCTTCAAATCCTCCAATCTTCAAATTAATTATTTCTTCGCGTTCGCTATCTCAATAAACTCGTCATACGAAACAACTTTATCGGATAATTTCACCGTAGATTTAAAATATTCAGTCAATTTAGTTTCTGCTAACATATCGTACACACGAGCAGACTCTTCTTTGTTTGTCAATACTTGAATGGCAGAAGTAGTTAATTCTTTATCTTCAGGAGCAGGAATTCCATATTGTGCATATTGATTCACCAATAACCCTTTTGTAAATTCTAATGCTTCTTTTTGATCTACTTTAATATCATTTGCTTTGAAAATGTGCCCTTGAATTAATTGCCATTTCATGCTTTTTTCGTAACCTTCAAATTGCGCTTCAATTTCTTCTAATGTAATAGGTTTCTCATTAGAAACTTGGATCCATCTTTTTAAGAAATCAGAAGGCAATTCTACGTTTGTTTTTTCTACTAAACGTTCATATACCTCACGCGTCAATAAACGATCCGAATCTTGTGCAAACATTTTGTCTAAATCTTCTTTTACACGCTCTTTTAAAGCTTCTTCAGAAGATACAACGCCTTCCCCAAATAATTTATCAAACAATTCTTGGTTCAATTCAGCCAATTCCATGTGGCGAATTTCATTGATTTTCATTTCGAAGGTGTCAGTGATGTTCGCTAAGTCTTCTTCTTTTAACCCTAATAGAGCAGCGGTGTCTTTTCCTCCTTTAGATACATCTGCAGGATTAACAGTTAGTACATCTCCAACTTTTTTGCCGGTTAATTCTTTTTTCGCTTTTGCGTTTTCCACAAATTCCATGGATATTGTCGAAGAATGCAATACACCTTGCTCTTTAACCGTTCCATCTGCGTTCAATTCTGTAAATTGAGCCATAATCATATCAGTAGCACCAACTTTTTCAGAAGCTACTAATTTGCCGTAACGTCTTCTTAAGTCATCAACTTGTTGATCAATCAATTTTGCATCTACATTAACCTTAACGTAATTAAACGTATCTTTTAATGCAGCGTCTAGTTGAATAGTTGGAGCTAAACCAATTTCAAAGGCAAATTCAAAATCTGCAGGAGCATTAAAATCCCCTTTAACTTCTTCTTTAGCGTATGGGATAGGATTTCCTAAAATTTCTACTTTGTTATTTGTAAAGTATGTGGTCAAAGCATTGCTTACCGCTTTATTAATTTCTTCAATTAATATACCTTTACCGTATTGTTTTTTGATTAAAGCTAAAGGAACGTGTCCTGGTCTAAATCCTGGGTTTTTAGCTTGCTTTCTAGCTTTCTCTAAAGCATTTGAAACTTGTGTTTCATAATCTAAAGGTGCAATATTAACACGTAAAATAGCACTTGTTGAATTTACATCTTCGCGAATTACATTCATCTTTTTTGACTTTTTAATTGTAAACAAAAAATGGCATAAGAACACTTACACCATTTCATTTAATTTTTAGTGCGGATAGAGGGACTCGAACCCACACGCCTCGCGGCACCAGATCCTAAGTCTGGCATGTCTACCAATTTCACCATATCCGCTTAAAGTATAGATTACACGACTGTAACCTATCCGAAATTTTTCCGTTTCGGAGTACAAATATACATCTTTTTTTAATATGCAAAATCTTTTTTTGAAAATCTCCTATAATATTATTACTTTTGACATAAAATTTATTTTAGGCAACTTGTTTTTAATAGTAACGTCAAGTAATTAGTCTTATATTAATTATTTAATTATTGTATATGTTTCAAAAATTACCTCATATAAGTCCTTCTTTTTGGATAAAGCTTTGTTTTGTTTTAATTTTTGGATTGCATAATTCTGTTTGTGCTCAGAAATATGTTAATATTTCACTAGCTGATCCAACTTCAGGTAATGGAAATCCATTCACTACAGGTGCGCTAACTGACTTTTTGATAAACCCAGCAGGTCAGTTTTCTGCTCCTCGAGGAATGGGATGGGGAGCAAATCTTTATTCTGCTTCTGAAGTTGGTGATAGTAATAAAATATATGATTTAACATGGTTTTCGCACATAAACAACGGTGCTGCTACTTATGATTTTAAAGATGTGGATATTTGGATATATCATTTTAATCAAGACTTTTTTCCGAATGGTACAAGACCTGATGTTCAATCGGGAAGTATACCTGGTGCTACAAATATTACAAAGGTAAAGACTAGTGCTAGTTTGAAATTTATAACACCTATTAATGCAGGGAATGATTGTATTTTTTCACTTATTTTAGACAAGCCTTTTGATTATTTTGCTGGGAACAATCTAGTGATTTATATGGAAAAAAGAACTGCATATACACCTACACTTATATCTGGACCAGCATTTGCTCATAATACAGAACCCAATGGGAAAACTAGAAGGATTTGTAACTGGTATGATGGCACGCTTGCTTCACCTCTCCCTAATACAAGCAATGCATCTAGTAAATCAAAATTTGCTCGAGTAATGTTTAACGTTGCATTCACTAATACAAAACCGCTCAAAGGAACTAAAGGTGGTCCTATTGTGAATGCCAATGGTACACCCGTTGATAGCGATCCAATTATTGAATGTTTCCCTACACCATGTACCACCCCTGTAGTTTCAAATAAAACAACAACTATTTGTAGTAACACAGCTTTGAATTTTATACCAACTGTAACAGGTACAGATGTTATTCCTGCGGGAACAATCTACAAATGGACTTTTACAGATAACCCGAAAGTTACTGGTGAAGCAAATGAGACTTCAGGTAAAACTTCAATTACTACTTCGTCAAATTTAATTGACACAACAAAAATACTTCAGGACGTCGAATATATTGTAACACCTTCATCAGGAACATGTGTCGGTACACCATTTACACTTACAGTAACCGTTAATCCTGCTCCAAAAATTAGTAATATAACTAAAACTATTTGTTCAGGGCAAAAATTCGATACTATTCCATCTGCTAGCGCTACGAATATAATTCCTAATAGCACCAACTATAAATGGACACATATAAATAATGCTAATGTTTCAGGAATTACGGATGAGACTTCAGGAAAATCTTCTATATCTTCAACTGTAGAATTGATAAACATTTCAAATCCACAAACATCTCAAAATGTAGTATATAATGTAACTGCTACAAGCGGAGAATCTCCTAATCAATGTACAAGTACTTTCAAAGTAAATATTACAATTAAGCCTAAACCTACGGCGCTATCGTTTATAAGTTCAGACGTAAAGCAACCTACATGTTCAGCTACAAATACTGGTTCAATCAAATTTACCAACCTACCAACTCCCGGTAACTATACAATTTATTCTATTCCTGCTACTGCTAGCTCACCTGCTTCATATATTGGATCAAGCTATACATTTACGGACTTGGTAAAAAGTACTTCCTATAGGTTTTTTTTGAAAGAAAGTAACGCTTGTTCTTCCGATACAACTGCTCCGGTTGTAATGGGAGCAGTTCCAGGTGAACCTTTTTTGGAAGGAGCAAACTCCTTGTGTGTTGATTCAACACTTACTTTAAAAGCATGGACAGATAATACTAAAAGTAAACTATCTGAGAAAAACATTAAAACATTACCTTGGATTTCGTCTGATCCAACTATTGCAACAGTCGATACAGATGGTAAAGTTACAGGTAAAGGTATTTTGGGTGGTAATACAACGATAACGTTCAGGGATACTTCAAATTGTACACAATCAGTATCTATCTTAGTTGCACCAAAAGCATTAGGTGGTATTGCGAAAGCTACTAATGATACAATTTGTGAAAATGCTTCTACCGCTATTACTTTAACAAATTACACCCTTTCATCTATTATTCAATGGCAAGATTCAACACAAGGTGCTAAATGGAAAAACATACAAAATGCAAATTCCGCTACATTGAATACGCCAACTAGTCTTGTTGCAGGTATCTATTATTATAGGGCTATTGTAAAAAATGCTTTTTGTACCCAATACGACACAAGTAAAGTGGATACAGTTGTAGTGATAGGTTTACCTGCTCCAACGTTTACAAATACAGATTTAATTCAACCAACATGTCTTGTAGCTACTGGAGGTGTAAAATCGAATATGCAGTATAAAGGTGTGTGGACTATAAAAGCTACCGCCGACCCTCTTAGTACAGGAGTGACCAAAGATACAACTGGAACAGTGAATGTAATTCCGTATGCACTATCCCTAAACGGGTTAAATCCTGGTAAATATACCTTCCAAGTTACAAATAGTAAAGGATGTACATCTAACCCTTCTAGTGAAATTGAAATTAAAACACAACCAACCATACCTTCTAAACCAGCGTTAGATGCGGATACTATTTATTGTGCTTCTAATTCCTATACCTTAGATAAATTAGTATTTAAACCTAAACCGAACCTATCTGCATCCATAAAATACTTGGATAATAATGGTGTAATCACAACTCCTAGTTTAGTTACAATATTACCAAATGTAGTGTACAAGTTTGTATTTAATAATGGACAATGTGAAAGTAACGATACCTTGAAAACCATAATCCCAATGGATAATGGACCTACATTACCTTTAAGTGGAGGAGATATACCTTTAGGAGATATTTGTGCTATTTCAAAACCAACCTTTAACACTTTGTTCTCGAAATTACCTACTATTGACACAAGTAAATATACTTTTTTCATCTCACCAAATCCAACTGGTACACCTATTTTGTTAAATAATGCCACCATAGGTTTTAATGGAGGGATTATGCAAACTATGTATTATACGCTTGCTGATAAGAAAAATGGGTGTAAAAACATTACACTTGCAAAAATAGAGTTCACATTAGATGAAGGTCCAACAGGTTTAAGTTTGAGTGGTACTCAATTATTTTGTGGTTTTTCAAATCCAACAGTTGCTAAATTGGATACAGTAACAGCTATTTTATCCAAAACAAATACTGCAAATTCGTTGGTATGGTATGCAAGTGAAACAGCTACGACACCACTTCCAGGAAATACACCGCTTGTTGCAAATTTCTATTTTGCTGCTGAAAAACCTGCAACAGGTTGTGAGAGTTTTGTTCGTAAAAAGATAGAGGCAATTATTCAAGTATTTGGACCTACAATTTTAGATCAAGCAAATCAATATTCCTTTTGTAAAAATAGTACATTGACATTTTCAGATTTATCCATAAGCCCGTATTCTTACCCTGATTTTGTATGGTTAGATGCCTACAAAGTGTCTAAACTCCCAACCACTAAATTAATCCCAGGGAAATATTTTGCAGCACAAAAAATTAACGGCTGTATTTCAGATAAATCCCAAGAAATCGAAGTAAAATTTGAATCTCCAATTATTACCATAGCTCCAACCAAATTACCTACATGTGGTGTTGGTAATGGTGCGTTAAAAGTTGTTGGTGGAGTGACTGGTTATACCTACAAGTGGTCAAAAAATGGAACACCTATGACAGATATAGGTGAACAAATTTCTAATTTGCCTTCTGATTATACGATTAAATATTCGGTGATTGTAGAAGATACTAAAGGGTGTAAAGCATATGATACGACCCAATTCTCAGATTGCGAACCTCCAGGTATACCACATGTATTAACATTGAATAAGGATGGTAAAAATGATGTTTTCAAATTATATTACCATACCAAATATCCTAATTGTAAATTATCGATCTTCAACCGTTGGGGTGCGATGGTCTTCGAATCGAAAGATATTCCATACAAAGATGATTGGGATGGTAAACCAAATGTTAGTGGAACACTTGGTTCCGGAGAATTACCAACGGGTACCTATTTTTATCTTATCGATAAAGGGGATGGTAGCGCACTTGAATCTGGGTATATCGAATTAGTGAAATAATAATAGTTGTAAGTAAAAATCCATGATAGTTTCCAAATTGAAATATCCATTTTTATCGCTTTTAATAGTTTTAATGACGTGTAATACTGTTTTTGCACAACAAGAAGCTCAAGCGAGTATGTACATGTTTAATCCATTACAATTTAATCCTGCTTATGCTGGTAGTAGGGGAGCATTAAATGCAACATTGGTGAATAGAGCCCAATGGGTTGGTGTAAGTGGTGCACCAGTTACACAATTTATTTCTGTGCACACGCCAATTGCACGTAAGGCCTTTGGGGTAGGTGGTCACTTGTCAAACGATATTATCGGTGCAAAAGTGAACACTTCTCTTTTTGCAGATTTTGCATATTCCCAATCCTTAGGAAAAAAACGAAGATTAAACATTGGTATGAGTGCTGGGTTGGATATGTATAATTTTAATTTTACGGAGGATAAATTAAATCCAACAGATAAAGGGGATAACTATGTACAAGCCCATAATCAGTTTGCCTTTAATACAGGCTTAGGGGTTTATTTCCATACAAAAAGCTATTATGCTGGAATTAGTATCCCTAGGTTAATGAAAACAGATTGGAATAATGTAGATTTAACTACGCAACATTTCTTTATCGCCGGGGGGTATGTATATCGTATTAGTACGGTAACCGATTTAAAAGTGAGTACCTTAGTCAAGATAGTTAAGAATGCACCAATTACTGCTGATTTGAATGCAAATTTATTTTTCTATAAAAAATTCTGGGTAGGAGGTATGTATCGTTACAACGAATCGTTTGGTGTAAATATGGCAATACAACTCCAAGAAAAATGGATGTTTGGTTATTCATTTGATTTTGTTTACAATCAATTAAGAACTACTAAAAACATTGGTACGCATGAAATTATGTTAACCTACGATATGAATGGTCGTAGATCAATTTACGCTACTCCTCGCTATTTCTAAAAGACAAAATAATATAAATTATAAAACAAAATTCTGTGAAATTAGTTACTCAAACATTGAAATTAAGCCTAACGGTATGCTTACTTGTACTAGCATCTACTTTTGCGTTTGGTCAAGCAAAAAAAGTGGCTTTTGCTGAAAAGTATTTTAATGCATATCGTTATGAAGAAGCAAGTGAAATTTATTTAGAACTAATCAATAAAGATAAGTTAGATGTTGATGCATATCCAGATATTTACAGAAACGCTGCCGAAGCATGTATGAAATGTAAAAAGTATAACGATGCGAATACTATACTTACGTTTTTAAGTGGTACTAGTCAGTTTACGTTTGACGATGCTTATAAGTTGATTAAATTATTATTATACATGGACAAGGCGTATGATGCACAAGCAATTTACTTACATCCTGTGTGTTCAGCTAGTATAGATCCAAAAAAATCAACGATAGATATTTATTTTGATAGTACTAATTTTCTTACCAACCTAAAAAGTGACACATCGCTTTTTTCTGTTTCATTAGTTCCATTTAACTCTGAAAAAGGAGATTTTTCTCCAGCATACCACCCAGATGGTATCGCTTTTACTTCTGCTAGAAATAATGCAATGGAAACACCTTGGGCTATTCAAAACACTGCGTTTTTAGAGCAATATTTATATAATAAAACCACCCAAAAAGTTAAGAAAGTAAAGGTTAAAGGGTATAAACACGATGGTGTTGCATTCTATGACAGTATTGATGCAATTTGGTATTATACAAAGAATTTAAAAGCGAAGAAAAACGTTCCGCTTACTACGGTTGGAATTTTTATTTACGATCCAACTACCAAAGAAGAAACTGCTTTTCCTTACAACAATGAGAGTGTGTTTGTAGGCCATCCATCCTTATCCAAAGACCGTCAAATTTTGTGGTTTGCATCCAACCGTGAAGGTGGATTTGGTGGTATGGATATTTGGTATTCAGTAAAATCTTCAAAAGGATGGGGAGAACCAATCAATGCTGGTAGTTTGGTCAATTCAAATGGTGATGAAATGTTCCCATTTGAAGCAAAAGACAAACTTTTCTTTGCTAGTAATGGACATCCTGGTGTCGGTGGGTTAGATATCTTTAAAGCTGAATTAGTTGGACAAGATGTTCAAAATGTTGTAAATGCTGGATGTAACTTAAATAGTCACGGGGATGATTTTTCCCTAGTTTTGGATGCAACGGATACAGTAGGATATTTTTCTAGTAACAGAGGAGATTTTGTAGATAGAATCTATAATGTAATCTTCTACGCTCCTAAAAATGATTCTATTTTTGTCAAATTTAAACAAGACTCTATTGCGGACATCTTAGTAGAAGTTATTGATTCTGCTGGTAATCTTGTATTTACCGGAAAAACCAATGCTGCAGGTGAATTGGTTTTTAAAGCTTTACCATCATTAACATATAAAATAAGAACAAAACACCCAGATTTTGTGGATTCAGAATTTGATTTTAATGGAAATGGTGTAGTGGCTGGAGATACGATTACCAAAGAACTCGGTCTCAATAGAAAACAAATTACATGGGCTGGTTTTGTAACCGAAAAAGAAACGAAAGATAAATTGGAAGGCGCACAATTATTAATTAAAAATTTAGAGACTGGAGATGTGATTACTGCGATTTCTAAAAAAGATGGTGAAATCAATGTAGATTTACCTCCTGGAAAATACCAAGTTACTGCTTCCATGGGTGGACATGATCCAAAAACATTTACTTTGACAGCTGCTAAAGGAGAGAAAGAAGTGAAGCAAGATGTTGAGTTATCTGTTACCAATAAGAATGTTGCTGTGAAATTGGATAACATTCTTTATGAATACAATAAGTATACATTAAGTGCTGTAGGAAGAGCTGAATTAGATACCTTGGTGTTGTTCTTAAAAGAAAATAAAAATGTAACTGTGGATGTGAGTTCACATACGGATAGTAGAGGTAGAGCAGATTATAACATGAACTTATCTAAATTGAGAAGTCAAAGTTGTATCAATTATATAGTTACAAAAGGAATTCCTCGTGCTGCATTAAACGTTAAAAACTACGGTGAGACTATATTACTTAACAAGTGTGCGGATGGAGTAGAATGTACAGAAGAATTACATCAAATTAACCGTCGTACGGAATTCGTAATTATTTTCCCCGATACCGATAAGGAACTCAAGAAATAAATAAAGTGTAATTTTATTGTATTATAGCCTGTGGAAATTTCTACAGGCTATTTTGTTTTGTTGATTTTACGTTTATCTTTGTGTCCATAAAGTTCATTGTTTCGTAATACTTATACAGAAAGGTGGAGGGACTGGCCCTATGAAACCTTGGCAACCTACTTTAGTAAGGTGCCAAATCCTATTTGCTTTTTGCAAAAAAGATAAGTTCATTTCACATCTGTATCTGTACCGTAACACAATTAGATTAGATAATGGATATTAGAGAAGTTGTAAACGAACGAATATTAGTGTTAGACGGTGCCATGGGTACTATGATTCAAAGACACGATTTAACAGAAGAAGATTTTAGAAAAGGTTGGTTTGAAGACCATGCTTCTCCTTTGAAGGGGAATAATGATTTATTATCCCTTACTAGACCAGATATCATTGAAGAAATTCATCGTTTGTATTATGCTGCTGGTGCTGATATTGCCGAAACAAATACCTTTTCAGGTACTACAATTGCACAGGCAGATTATGGCTTGGAAAGTGCAGTATACGCGATCAATTTTCATTCTGCGCAAATCGCACGTAAAGTGGCGGATGAATTTACTGCTAAAGAACCAAACAAACCTAGATTTGTTGCTGGATCAATAGGACCTACAAATCGTACCGCTTCCATTTCTCCGGATGTGAATGATCCTGGATATCGCGCTGTAACGTTTGATGATTTAGTTGTGGCGTATACACAGCAGGTTGAGGCTTTGATGGATGGTGGTGTGGATATTCTATTGGTTGAGACTGTTTTTGATACGCTTAATGCGAAAGCAGCTCTATTTGCAATTGACGAGGTTTTTGAAAAAAGGGCAGTTAAAATTCCAATAATGGTTTCAGGAACAATTACGGATGCTAGTGGAAGGACATTAACAGGACAAACGGCGGAAGCTTTTTTAATTTCTATTTCGCATTTACCATTACTAAGTGTAGGATTTAATTGTGCGTTAGGTGCTTCTATGATGCGTCCTTATTTGCAAGTACTTGCTAAAAAAGCACCATTTGCTGTAAGTGCACATCCAAATGCTGGTTTACCAAATGAATTTGGAAAATACGATGAAACTGCGGATATGATGGCAGCTCAAATTAAAGATTTTTTGGATGAAAATTTGATAAATATAATTGGTGGATGTTGTGGTACAACTCC